>NZ_JBEXDT010000049.1:0-65130 GCF_040605905.1 Nonomuraea sp. NPDC005501
CACGTCGCTGCTGGAGCTCACCGGCTGGGCCAAGCGACACGGCGCCGCCGTGGCCAGCGGCGCCCCGCAGGCCGCCGTGGGCGTGCTCTTCGCGCTGCGGCTGGACCTCGCGGTGGAGCTGGCCGGGCGGCTGCCGCGCCTCCTGACGCCCACCGGTGAGCCGCCGGGGGCGCTCGCCGGCGCGACGGGCCTGTACGCGCTGCTCGGCCTCGTGCTGGCCGCCTCGGCGGCCCTGCCGGTCCGGCCGTCCGGCCGCCTCGGCCGCCTGAGCCGTCTCAGTCGCCGAAGCGCGACAGCTTCCCGTGCCGGCGGGCGTAGCCGAGAGCCCACGCGTACAGAGCGAGGGTGAGCGCCAGGTAGACGACGTCGAGCGCGCCCGCCCAGGCCAGCCGGTCCCAGGGCACGGCCCCGCCGGCCAGCACCGTGCGCATGCCCTCGAAGACGTGTGAGGCGGGCAGGAACCACGACACGGTCTGGAGCGGCGCGGGCAGCACCGACACCGGGTAGAAGATCCCGGCCAGCGGCTGCACCACGAACACCAGCGACCAGGCGATCACCTGCGCGTTCTCGCCGAAGCGCAGCACGGCGGCGATGCCGACCAGCCCCAGCGACCAGCCGAGGACGAGCAGCACCCCCATGAACGGCACCAGCCCCACGCCGATGGCCGTCACCCCGAACCCGTAGAGGGCGTAGGCGAGCCCGGCCATCACCGTGACCGCGACCGCCACCTTCCCGAGCGAGAACAGCACCAGCCCGGCCAGGTACTCGGCGCTGGACAGCGGGCTGACCTGCACGTTGAGCAGGTTGCGCGACCAGATGTCCTCCAGGAAGGCGATGGAGATCTCGTTGCTGCCCTTCTGCAGCACCTGCCAGAGCAGCACCGCGCCGAGGAGGAAGGTCACCACGAACGGCACCTGCTGGGTGCGCAGGAACAGCGTGACGAACCCCCACAGCAGCAGCTCCACCGTCGGCCAGAAGAAGATCTCGAAGACGCGGACCGGACTGCGGCGCAGCGCGGCGAAGTCGCGCAGCACCACGCCCAGGACGCGGCTGCGCCGGGCGGCGAGACCCAGCGGCGGCAGGCCCAGGGGAAGGGCAGGCGGCGGGGCAGGCGGAGGAGCCGGTGGGAGGGCGGGTCGTGGTGTCGTCATCCGCGGGCCACCTTCAGGAACACCTCTTCCAGGTCCTCGGCCCCGTAGCGGCCGGCCAGGTCGGCGGCGCTGCCGGAGGCCACGACGCGGCCCTCGGCCATGAAGTGGATCCGGTCGCACATCCGCTCGACCTCGCGCATGTTGTGGGAGGTGATGAGCATCGCGGCGCCGCTCTCGCGGGCCACGCCGGACAGCAGGCCGCGGATCCGGTCGCCGGCGTCGGGGTCGAGGTTGGCGGTCGGCTCGTCGAGCACGAGCAGGCGGGGCGCGTTGACCAGCGCCTTGGCGAGCTGGACGCGGGTGCGCTGCCCCGAGGACAGGTCCATCACCCGCCGCCGCCTCAGCGGGCCCAGCTCCAGCAGCTCGATCATCTCCGCGACCCGTCGCCTCGGGCGCCGTACGGCGTAGAAGCGGGCGAAGACGTCGAGCACCTCCTGCACCAGCAGCGGGCCGGGCAGGTCCACGTAGCTGGCGGCGAAGTTGACCCGGCTCAGCGCCTCGATCCGGTGCCGGGCCAGCTCCATGCCGAACATCGTGATCGTCCCGGCGTCGGGCGTGATGAGCCCGAGCAGCATGTGCAGGGTCGTCGACTTGCCGGCGCCGTTGGGGCCGAGCAGTGCGGCCACCTCGCCCTCGGCCACGGTGATGCTCACGTCGTGGACGGCCGTGACCGGTCCGAACCTCTTCGCCAGGCGAGTCGCCTCCAGGATGGCCACCACTCCAGCCTGCGGCCGGTGCTCGCCCGCCCGCAACGGGTTTTCGCCGGGTCCGCAGACGGCGGGGGCCCGCCTCCACGAGGGAGACGGGCCCGGGCCGGGTCGGGAAACGGGTCAGTGCGAGGCGGAGAGGTCGAGCTCCTTGACCCGCGGGTCGCCCTCGTCGGCGAAGTAGTCGCCGCGCGAGGTGGCGTCCTCGCCGTCGGCCACCTTGGCGGCCCGGAAGGCCAGCGTGGCCAGCACCGACACCACGAGGTTGACCGCGAGGGCGAGGAAGCCCGCGTACACGGTCATGGGGGTGTCGAGGCCGAGCTTCTCCAGCGCGAACGCGGACCCGCCGAAGTGCGCCTTGCCCTTGGCCGGGTTCGGGATGAGGTACAGCATCCACACGCCCGCCGCCAGGCCGGCCGCCCAGCCGGTGATGAGGCCGCCCCGGTGGAACCAGCGGGTGTAGAGGCCCAGCGCCACCGAGGGCAGCGTCTGCAGGATGATCACGCCGCCGATGAGCTGCAGGTCGATGGAGAACTGCGGGTCGAGCAGCAGGATGCACAGCACCGCGCCGACCTTGACGACCAGCGACACCAGCTTGGACACCTTGGCCTCCTGGGCGTCGGTGGCCTGCTTGTTGAGGTACTCGCGGTAGATGTTGCGGGTGAAGAGGTTGGCCGCCGCGATCGACATGATCGCGGCCGGCACCAGCGCGCCGATGCCCACGGCCGCGTACGCGACGCCGGTGAACCAGTCGGGGAACATCTGGTCGAACAGCCGCGGGATGATCGTGTTGGTGTCGGTGCCGATCGGCTTGGTGCCCGCGGCGATGGCCATGAAGCCGAGCAGCGCGATGAGGCCGAGCAGGAAGCTGTAGGCGGGCAGGGCCGCCATGTTCCGCTTGATCACGCCCCGGTTCTTGGAGGCCAGCACGCCGGTGAGGCTGTGCGGGTAGAGGAACAGCGCCAGCGCCGAGCCGAAGGCGAGGGTGATGTACTGGAGCTGGTTGGCCGCGTTGAGCGTGATGCCGTCGGTCTTGACCGGGGTCGCGTCGAACTTGGCCTGGGCCGCGTCGAAGATGGTCCCCCAGCCGCCGAGCTTGGCCGGGATGTAGATGACCGCGGCGAGGATCACGATGTAGATGAGCGTGTCCTTGACGAACGCGATCAGCGCCGGCGCCCGCAGGCCCGACTGGTAGGTGTACGCGGCCAGGATGGCGAACGCGATGATGATCGGCAGGTGGCCGGTGATGCCCATGGACTTGAGCACGGCCTCGATGCCGACGAGCTGCAGGGCGATGTACGGCATGGTCGCCACCAGCCCGGTCAGGGCGATGACCAGCGCGAGCGTGGGCGAGCCGAAGCGGGCCCGGACGAAGTCGGCCGGGGTGACGAACCCGTGGACGTGCGAGACCGACCACATCCGGGCCAGCACCAGGAACACCAGCGGGTAGACGACCACCGTGTACGGCAGCGCGTAGAAGCCGATGGCGCCGGCCCCGAAGACCAGCGCCGGCACGGCCACGAACGTGTAGGCCGTGTAGAGGTCGCCGCCGACGAGGAACCAGGTGATCCAGGAGCCGAAGTTGCGCCCGCCCAGGCCCCACTCGTGCAGGCTCTCGATGTTCTGGGGCCGCCGCCAGCGGGCGGCCACGAAGCCCATGCCGCTCACGACGAGGAAGAGCACCGCGAAGACGACCAGCTCGGTCGTGTGCCCGCTCATCGCGTCATCCGGTAGACGATCGTGGTGCAGGCGACGCCGACGAGGATGAAGGCGATCTGCAGCCAGTAGAAGACCGGGAAGCCCATGAGGCGCGGCTCGTCGGCGTTGAACAGGAACGTCATCAGGGGCAGCACGATGGGCAGGACGAGCAGCCAGTTCCAGGGGCTGCGGTCGCTGCTGGGCTGCCCGGGTTCCCGGGTTGTCACTCGACCCCTCCGTTAAGCCGTAATCCGTGGGAACGGATGCATGAGCCGGTCGTCTGACCGGCTCATGACTTGGTGGTCAACGGAAGGAGATTAGCTTTACGGAGGTATTAAGCCCAATGTCGATGGGATTACGGTTTGGCCTAAATAGTGACCAAACGTCCCGGAATGTGAGACGCCGGGCGGTTCACGTCGAGCCGGCGAGGTCCACTTCCTTGACCGCGGGGTCGCCCTCGTCGGCCGTGTAGTCGGCGGGCCGGGTCCCGTCGGGCCCGTCCGCGGCCTTGGCCGCGCGCGCGATCACCGTGCCCAGGACGGCCACGACCAGGTTGACCAGCAGCGCCAGGAAGCCCGCGTAGACGGTGATCTTCGTGTCGAGGCCGAGGTTCGCCAGCGGGAACGCCGAGCCGCCGAAGTGCGCGTGCTTGGTGGCCGGGTTGGCGATGCCGTAGAGCATCAGCAGCCCGCCGCCCATCCCGGCGACCCAGCCGGCGATGAGCCCGGCCCGGTGGAACCATCGCGTGAACAGGCCGAGCGCCACCGACGGCAGCGTCTGCAGGATCATCACGCCGCCGATGAGCTGCAGGTCGATCGAGAACTGCGGGTCGATGAGCAGGATGAACAGCACCGCCCCGACCTTCACCACCAGCGAGGTGACCTTGCTGACGCTCGCCTCCTGGGCGTCGGTCGGGTTGCGGTTGACATACTCGCGGTAGATGTTGCGGGTGAACAGGTTGGCCGCCGCGATCGACATGATGGCCGCGGGCACCAGCGCGCCGATGCCGACCGCCGCGAACGCCACCCCGGTGAACCAGTCGGGGAACATCCTGTCGAACAGCTGCGGCACCACCGTGTTGACGTCGGTGCCGATCGGCTTGATGCCCGCGCTGATCGCCATGTAGCCGAGCAGCGCGATGAGCGCCAGCAGCAGGCTGTACGCGGGCAGCGCCGACATGTTCCGCTTGATCACGTCCCGGTTGCGGGAGGCCAGCACCCCGGTGACGCTGTGCGGGTAGAGGAACAGCGCCAGCGCCGAGCCCAGCGCGAGCGTCACGTACTGGAGCTGGTTGTTCGGGTTGAGCAGGTGTCCGTCGCCGGGCGCCGGTGTGGCCTCGAACTTGGCCTTCGCCCCGTCGAAGATCGCCCCCCAGCCGCCCAGCCGGGCCGGGATGTAGATGATCGCCACGAGGATGACCAGGTAGATGAGGACGTCCTTGACGAACGCGATCAGCGCCGGCGCCCGCAGCCCCGACTGGTAGGTGTAGGCGGCCAGGATGACGAACGCCACGATCAGCGGCAGGTCGCTGAGGAACCCGCTGCCCGCCACGCCCATCGTCTTCAGCACGGCCTCGATGCCGATGAGCTGGAGCGCGATGTACGGCATGGTCGCCACGATGCCGGTGATCGCCACCAGCAGCGCCAGCGTGGGCGAGCCGAACCGCAGCCGCACGAAGTCGGCCGGCGTGACCAGCCGGTGCACGTGCGACACCGACCACAGCCGGATCATGATGAGGAACACGATCGGATAGGTGATCACCGTGTACGGCACGGCGAAGAACCCGGCCGCGCCCGCGCCGAACAGCAGGGCGGGCACCGCCACGAACGTGTACGCGGTGTAGAGGTCGCCGCCGATGAGGAACCAGGTGATCCACGAGCCGAAGTTGCGGCCGCCCAGCCCCCACTCGTGCAGGCTGGCCAGGTCGGTGGGGCGGCGCCACCGGGCGGCCACGAAGCCCATCCCGCTGACCAGCAGGAACAGCACCGAGAAGACGACGATCTCGGTCGTGTGCGCGCTCACGGCCGCCTCCTCGTCATCCGGTAGACGATCGTGGTCGTCGCCACGCCGAGGGCGATGAAGGCGATCTGCAGCCAGTAGAACAGCGGGAAGCCGAGCAGTCGCGGCTCGTCGGCGTTGTAGAGGAACGTCAGCAGGGGGATGACGACGGGCACGAGCAGCAGCCAGTACCAGGGGCTGCGGTCACTCTTGTCACCGGGCAAGGCGGTCTCCTTGGGCGTGAGGAGAAGCAGCTCTCGACCCCGCACCTTAGACAGCCGGGGGTTCCGGTCAGGTCACGGATCGCCGAGTGGTCGTAGCGCCGCGCCGAACGGTCGATCTCCCGGGGCCTCCTCCTGGTGCTCGTACAGCCGGGCCATGCGGGCGGCCGCCCCGGCGAGCAGGGCACGCAGCTCCGGCGGCCCGAGCACCTCCGCCTCCGGGCCGAGGCGCAGCACCTGACTGTAGGCCACGGCGACGGACTCGACGCCCAGCCGCAGGGTGCCGTCCGGCTGGAGCGAGGCGAGCGCGTCGTCCAGCGCGGCCGGGTCGGCGACGTGCCGCAGCATCCGCACCCCCGCCTCCGTCAGCCGCAGCGTCACCGTCTCGCGCAGCAGGGAGCGGGCGAAGGCCGCCGCGTGCTCCGCCCAGAACGCCGCCAGGTCGAAGTCAGGGTCCCGCTCGAACACGCCCTCCTGCGGCTCGACCTCGCCGAACCGGTCCACCCGGAAGACCAGGAACCGGGACCGGACCCGGCCGGCGAGGTACCACGCCCCCGCCTTCAGCACGAGCCCGTACGGCTCCAGGGTGCGGCGGCGCTCGCGGTAGGCGGCGGTGACCGGCCGGTCGCTCCACACGGCCCGGGCCAGCGGCGCCAGGGCGGCGGGAGGCGGGTCGTCCGGGGCGAACCAGCCGGGCGCGTCCAGGTGGAAGCGCTGCGCCGCGGTCGCGGGCGCGTCGCGCAGGCCGGGCGACAGGGCCGCCGCGGCCTTCAGCCGGGCCGTCGCTGCCACGCCCTGCAGGCCCATCTCCCGCAGCGCGGCCGGCACCCCCGACAGGAACAGCGCCTCCGCCTCGGCCCGGTCCAGGCCGGTCAGCCGGGTCCGGTAGCCGTCGAGCAGCCGGTAGCCGCCGCCGCGGCCCCGGTCGGCGTACACCGGCACGCCCGAGCCCGACAGGGCCAGCACGTCGCGGTGGACGGTCCGCTCCGACACCTCCAGCTCGCGCGCCAGCTCCGCCGCCGTCATCCTGCCGCGCGCCTGGAGGAGCAGGACGAGCGACATCAGCCGCCCGGCGCGCACAGCCGTGCCTCCCGTCCGGTCATGGGACCGCCACGCGGGGGAGCACCACCGCCGAGGGCAGCTCCGGGGTGTGGAAGACCTCGACGTCGGCCGCGACCATCGGGCCGCCGAGCCCGATCGGCCGCCCGGTGCCGGTGTTGCGGGCGATCGTCGGGTACGCGCCGGCGGCCACGTGCACGCGGATGCGGTGCCCGGCCCGGAAGCGGTGCCCGAGCGGCCACAGCTCCACCACCACCCGCCGCACGTCCCCGTCAGGGGAGTCCGGGTCTCCGGGGGAGCCCGGGCTCAGGCGCCGCACGCCCTCGCACAGGTTGAGCGACCTGCCGTCCGGGCGCACGTCGCACACCCGCACCACCACGTCCACGTACGGCGTGCTGGAGCGCACGAACAGCTCGGCCGTGACGGGCCCGATCATCTCGACGTCCCGCGGCAGCGCCGGCGAGCTGTAGACCAGCACGTCGCGCCGCGCCTCCAGGCGGCGCTGGTCGCGCGGCCGGGAGTCCGACAGCAGCACCGGACCGCCGAGCACGGGGGTGGGGTGCGCGGGGTCGTAACGGAACCGGTCCGGACCGGCCGCCCGCGGCGCCTCGGGATCCAGCCCGAAGCCCCGCTGGAGGTGCCACCGCTGCGGTGTCATGCCCGGCACCGGCCAGTCGGGGTAGTCGCGCCACTCGCCGGCCCCCGTCACGTGCACCCGCACCGGGTCGGCGCGCAGCCCGGACGCGTCGCCCATGAGGTGCGCGCGGAACCAGGCAAGGCCCTCGGCCATCGAGGTCCGCCCGTGCCGGGCGTCCACGTGGTACCACGGCCCGATCGTCAGGTACGGCCGGCGCCCCGCCCGCCGCATCGCCAGATAGTCCTTGAGCTGCCACGGCAGGAACACGTCGTACCAGCCGCTGAGCATCGTGACCGCCGCCTCCACCTGCCCGACCTTAGGGGAGAAATCGCGCTTGTCCCAGTACGGCACGGCGGGGTCGGCGTGGTGCTCCAGCAGATCCTGGTAGAAGCGCAGCGGACGCCCCGAAGCGGCCACGTCCAGCTCCGCCACCGGCCGCCCCGACAGCACGGCCCGCCGCGTCAGCCGGGGCGCGGTCAGCGCCGCCGCGCCGCCGAAGGGACGCGCCATGGCGTCCGTCAGCGCCGTCCAGCTCAGCGCCGACTCCAGCGCGAACGCCCCGCCCACGTAGGCGGCGTCGCGGAACTGCGACGCGGTGATCTGGGCCGCCATGGCCTTCAGCTCCGGCCCCGCGTCGGCCGCGATGGCCCACTGCGCGTAGCCCAGGTACGACGGGCCGAACATCGCGAACGACCCGCCGTACCAGGGCTGGGCCCGCATCCACGCCAGCGTCGCCAGGCCGTCGTCGTGCTCGTCGGCCATCGGGTCGAGCAGGCCACCGGAGCCGAAGCCGCCCCGGCAGCTCTGGATCACCACGTGGAAGCCGTTGCGGGCGAAGCCCCGCCCGTACATCCAGCCGAACAGGCCCCGCCGGCCGTACGGGGAGCGGATGAGCACCACCGGCGCCCGGCCGCCACCGGCGGGCGCGTAGTGGTCGGCCATCAGGGTCACACCGTCCGGCATGGGGACGGGAAGGTCACGCTGGAGCCGCACGCGTCGCATTGCCTACCAGTAACAGATGCCGCCCGGCAGGTGGAAGCCCGCGCCGCTGCCCGCGTCCGTGGTCAGCAGGGGACCTCCGAGAAGTCCTTGTAGATCGTGCGGACGCCCCAGGAGCCGCCGCCGCCTTCGCATTCCTCCACCATCTGCCCGACCACGGTGGTCCGGGAGGAGTCGGAGTAGTAGGTCGTGACGCAGTAGTTGCCGAGGCCGCAGGGCCGGGCCTGGGCGGGCGCGCTGGTGACGGCCGCGCCGGCCAGGGCCAGCACGACCGCCACGGGGAGGGACAGGAGGGAACGGCGCATGGCGAAGCCCTTCGCTGGGGGAACCGTTGACCGGATCATGAGCCCGCCCGGCCCGGAGATCAAGGCCCGCGCCGCGGTTCGTGGTCCCGCTAGCTGTAGTGCTGGTAGAGCGGCCAGGCGGCTCGCCAGGAGCCCTTCAGTCCCCGGCACAGGAACACCGGCATCCCCTGCAGCTCGTTCTCCACGCCGACCCGGTTGTCCACCACGGCGCGCTGCTCGCACGTGGTGTACTGCCGGTACATGCCGCGCCGGCCGATGTTCACCGCCACCGCGACGGTGCCGGTCTCGGGCGGCGGGCCGTACAGGTGGAGCTGGTTCTGCCCGCTGTAGACGCGCGGGATCCCGGCCCGCGCCAGCGCGCCCTGCTCGCCGTAGCTGCCGGTCAGCACGATCGCGCGGGCCCGCTCCTCGGGCGGCAGCGTGTCCAGGATGCCCCGCACGGCGGCGGCGAACTGCGGCCAGCCGACCGACTCGCGCACCACCTCGTCGATGTCCGGGATCGGGGTGGCGGCCAGCCGGTCGGCGGGCAGCAGTGGCAGCGCGATCACCGCGCAGACCAGCCCGTTGACCACCAGCGACGCCACCGCCAGCCGCACCCGGCCGGCGCCCGCCGCCTCCACGCTCACGCAGCCCGCCGTGAACAGCAGCAGGACCAGCCCCGCCGTGTAGTCGAACCGGCCGCCGCTGAGCACGGTCAGCACCGCCGCGGCCGGGAACGCGACCGCCACCGCCCGCACCCGCCGGTCCTTCCACAGCCGCCACCAGCCGAACCCGCCGATGACCGCCACGACCGGCCCGAACAGCCCGAACTGCATCGGCACGAACATCAGCCGCTGCTCGTCGCCCTCGCCCTCGCTGAGCGCCGCGGCCATCTTGAGCTGCGGCCAGTCGTGGGTCGCCTGGTAGATCAGGTTGGGGGCGGCCAGGACGAGGGCGATCGCCGCGCCCGCCCACAGCCACGGGCTGGCCAGCACCCGGCGCGGCCCCGCGAGCAGCAGCCCGGCCGCGAGGCCCAGCGCCAGCATCGCGATCAGCAGCTTGTTGTACGTCGCCAGTCCGGCCACCACGCCGAACGCGACCCACCAGCGCGGCTCCTCCCGGCGCAGCGCCTTGATCGCGAACAGCCCGGCCGCCGCCCAGAACGGCAGGTCGAAGCTGAGCGTCAGCATCGTGTGCCCGGCCACCAGCGTGTACGCGCCGGTCGCGACGCCGAGCGCGGCCACGGCCTGGGCGACGCGCCCGCCGCCCAGCTCGCGCGTGATCAGCGTGGCCAGCACCACCAGCAGCGCCGCCGCCACGGCCGGGAAGATCTTCAGCGCGAACAGCGTGTCGCCGAACAGCGCGATCGACAGGCGGGCGATCAGCGGGGTGAGCGGGGGCTGGTCGACGTAGCCCCAGGCGGGATACTCGGACAGCACCCTGAAGTAGAGCTCGTCACGGTGGTAGCCGTACCGGTCGCCGAGCAGGAGCAGCACCGCGACCAGGCACGCCACGACGACCGTTGTCGACCGCCAGGCTAACGGGGGGCGTTCCATGATTGTCAAGCTAGCCGTTCGCCCCGCCGCGCGGACCCCTACGCCCCCCGCTATTTCACGCGGCCTTCCGGCGGGCGCCCGGTCTGTCACGCCGCCGGAGCGGGCGCCGAGGGGGCGCCGAGGGGGCGCCGAGGGGGCGCCGAGGGGGCACGGAAGGCCGGAGCCCCCGCTGCGCGCCGCGTTGCATGATCTTGGGCTCGGCGGCTACCCTGGGGACATGCGAAACCGCGTCGAGCTTCAGTGGTGGCGCCGCTTCTAGGCGGCGCGAGTTTCGCACATCTTCGACGGACGGCCGCCCCGGTAGGCGGCCTTTCTCGTGTCCGCCCCCGGGTTCGGCGTTGTGGCAGTGCACTTCGACGGTCAACATCAACGGCAACATCAACAAGGGGCAAGCAACTGTGGAGACGAGCGGATATACCAGCGGTTACGTCACGGCCGGCGGCATCGGCGTCGAGCGCGAGACGCGCGAGGTGTCCGAGGACGCGCTCGAGGAGATCGTGACCGCCCTCGACGTACGGCGCGGGGGCGCCTTCTCCTCCGGCATGGACTATCCCGGCCGCTACAGCAGGTGGGCGTTCGGCTACGTCGACCCCTGCGTCGAGCTCGTCGCCAAGGGCCGCACCATCTCCGCCCGGGCCCTCAACGCCCGTGGCCGCGTCGTGCTGCCCGCCGTGACGTCGTGCCTGCTGGCCGCCGGCAAGCCGGTCGAGGAGCCGACCGCCGACCGGGTCGAGGTGTTCGTCCCCGAGTCGGAGGACCTGCTGCCCGAGGAGATGCGCAGCCGCCGGCCCACCGTGTTCAGCGCGATCCGCGAGGTCATCGCCGCCTTCCGCGGCGACGACCCGCACCTCGGCCTGTACGGCGCCTTCGGCTACGACCTGGCCTTCCAGTTCGAGCCGATCAGGCAGGAGCTCGCCCGCCCCGCCGACCAGCGCGACCTGGTGCTGCACCTGCCCGACCGGCTCGTCGTGATCGACCGGCAGCGGGAGACCTGCGTCGAGCACCGCTACGAGTTCACCGTCGACGGGGCGAGCACCCGCGGACTGGAGCGCACCGGCGACTCCACGCCCATCGCCACGCCCGCCGAGATCCCGTCCGACCCGCCGAAGGGCGAGTACGCCAAGGTCGTCGCCGCGGCCAAGGAGAAGTTCAGGCGCGGCGACCTGTTCGAGGTCGTGCCCGGCCAGCTGTTCCACGCCGTGTGCACCGAGCCGGCCGCCTTCTACCGCAGCCTGCGGCACAGCAACCCGGCGCCGTACGAGTTCATCATCAGCCTCGGCGAGGGCGAGCACCTCGTCGGCGCCTCGCCCGAGATGTACGTCCGGGTCACCGGCGAGCGCGTCGAGACCTGCCCCATCTCCGGCACCATCGCCCGCGGCAGCAACCCCGTCGAGGACGCCGAGGCCATCCGCACCCTCCTGACCAGCGTGAAGGAGGAGTCGGAGCTGACCATGTGCACCGACGTGGACCGCAACGACAAGTCCCGCATCTGCGTCCCGGGCTCGGTCCAGGTCATCGGCCGCCGCCAGATCGAGCTGTACTCCCGGCTCATCCACACCGTCGACCACATCGAGGGCCGCCTGCGCCCCGAGTTCGACGCCCTCGACGCCTTCCTCACCCACATGTGGGCCGTCACCGTCACCGGCGCGCCCAAGACGTGGGCCATGCAGTTCATCGAGGACCACGAGGCCACCACCCGCCGCTGGTACGGCGGCGCGATCGGCTTCATCGGCTTCGACGGCTCCATGAACACCGGCCTGACGCTGCGCACCGCGCAGATCAAGGACGGCCTCGCCACCGTGCGGGCCGGGGCGACCCTGCTGTTCGACTCCGACCCGGAGGCCGAGGAGCGCGAGACCGAGCTCAAGGCCAGCGCCCTGCTCGGCGCCCTGGCCGCCGTCAACCAGCCGCACGCCGTGGCCGCCGCGCCGGTCCGCGAGCAGCCGGGCCAGGGCATGAAGGTGCTGCTCGTCGACCACGAGGACTCCTTCGTCAACACCCTGGCCGACTACTTCCGGCAGGAGGGGGCCGATGTGGTGACGCTGCGCCACGGGTTCCCGCCGGCGACGCTCGACGAGGTCGCCCCCGACCTGGTGGTGCTCTCGCCCGGCCCCGGCTGGCCGTCCGACTTCGGCATGACCGCGCTGATCGGCGAGATCTACGCCCGCGAGCTGCCGGTCTTCGGCGTGTGCCTCGGCCTGCAGGCGATGGTGGAGCAGGCGGGCGGCTCGCTGGAGCTGCTCGACTACCCCGAGCACGGCAAGCGGGGGCAGGTGACGCGGCTCGGCGGCAGCGCGCTGCTGGAGGGGCTGCCCGCCGAGTTCACCGCCGCGCGCTACCACTCGCTGCACGCCAAGCGGCCCGGCGTGGTCGGCTTCGAGGCCACGGCGGTGACGCCGGACGGCAACGTCATGGCCATCGAGGACACCCGCAACCGGCGGTTCGGGGTGCAGTTCCACCCCGAGTCGATCCTGACGGCCGAGGGCGGCGCCGGCGCCAAGATCATCGCCAACGTCCTGCGGCTCTCCCGCCGCTGACCCTGCCGCCCTCCACGCGGCCCGGGCGTCCGCGACGTCCGGGCCCGCGTGGGGAACGCCGAACGGCCGGTGGGGCAGAGGTGTGCCGAAAGCGGCGCGGCGGCCCGGCCGTACGCCCTAGAGTCTCCGCATGCTCCCCCCCGGCCTGCCCGACACGGTGCGCGAAGCGCTGCTCGCCCCGCTGGTCGACCACCACTGCGACGCCGTGCGCCGCGACGACCTGTCCCGGGCCCAGTACGAGCTGCTGATCGGCGGCGGCGTGCCCGCGCCGCCCGGCACCACGCACTTCGACACCCCGGTCGGCGTCGCCGTGCGCCGCTGGTGCGCCCCCGTCCTCGATCTGGCGCCGCACGCCCCGCCCGCCGTCTACCTGGCCCGGCGCGCCGAGCTGGGCGCCGGCGAGGTCAACCGGCGGCTGCTGGGGGCCGCCGGGGTGGCCGCGTTCCTCGTGGACACCGGCACGGAGAGCGACGACCTGCTGCCGGCCGCCGAGATGGGGCGGCACGGCTCGGCCGCGGCCGACGAGATCGTCCGCGTCGAGCAGGTCGAGCACGACGTGGCCGAGATGGCGGGCACGGCCTCCGACTACCTGGACGGCCTGGCCGAGGAGCTGTCCGCCCGCGCCGCCAGGGCCGTGGGCCTGAGCACGGTCACCGCGCACCGCCACGGCCTCGACTTCGACCCGGCCCGTCCCAGCCGCGGGTCGGTGATCGCCGCCGCGAACCGGCGGCTCGCCGACCCCAAGGATCCGCTGACGGACCCGGTGGCGCTGCGGCACCTGCTGTGGACGTCCGTCGACGTGGCCCGCGAGCGGGGGCTGCCCCTCCAGCTCCACACGGGCGCGGGTCCCGACTCCGGGCACGCGCCGCCGCACCGGACCGACCCCGCGCTGCTGACCGGCTTCCTCCAGGCGCTCCAGCCCGCCGGCGTGACCGTCATCCTGCTCCACTGCTACCCGTTCCACCGCCAGGCCGCCTACCTGGCCGCCACGTACCCGCACGTCCACGTGGACGTCGGGCGGGCGCTCACCCGCACCGGCGCCGCGTCGTGGCGGGTCGTGGACGAGCTGCTGGAGCTGGCGCCCTTCCACAAGCAGCTCTTCGGCTCCGGCTGCTCCGGCGTGGCCGAGACCGCCCACCTCGGGGCCGTGTCGTTCCGGCGCGCCCTGGGCCGGGCGCTGAAGGAGCGGCTCGACGCGGGGGAGTGGAGCGCCCCCGACGCCGCCCGCGTCGCGTACATGATCGGCTCGGGCAACGCCCGCCGCGTCTACCGCCTCTGACGTCGGCCGGAACGCCGCGCACGGCGGTGGACGGGTGGGGCACCCCGGAGTTCGCGCCCGGCCGCCCGACCTGGTTTGCTTGGCCCGTCACATCGCCTAACCGAGCGGGGGCTCGCCATGCGCACCGTCGAACCCGAGGTCTTCATCGTCGCCCGTCCGCAGCTCGACTACGACGAGCTGGCCCGCTACCTGGGCGAGGTCGGCGGCGAGCGGTGGCTGGAGCGGCTCGACCGCGGCGACCTCGACGCGCAGAACCTCGCCGAGTTCGCCGGGCGGCTCTGCTACCGCTCGTTCGAGCCGGGCCTCAACCCCAACGTGGTCCGCATCCGCGAAAACCAGGACGAGTACCTCCGCAACATCCTGGCCAGCGCCCACGGCTCGGTCCTGGAGCACGTCAGCTTCAGCTTCGTGCTGCACAACGTCAGCCGCGTCCTGACGCATGAGCTGGTCCGCCACCGGCCGGGCGTGGCCATCTCCCAGGAGTCGCTGCGCTTCGTCCGCCTGGACGAGCTGCCGTTCTGGTTCCCCGACTGGGCCCGCGAGGACTCCGAGCTGATGGAGCGGGCCACGGCGGTGCTGGAGGAGCTGGAGCGCTTCCAGCTGTGGATGGCCGACCACTTCGAGCTGGACGAGGAGGGCAAGCCGTTCTCCGAGAAGAAGCACCGCACCTCGTTCATGCGTCGCTTCGCCCCCGAGGGCCTGGCCACCGGCCTGGTCTGGACGGCCAACGTCCGCACGCTGCGGCACACCATCGAGGCGCGCACGGCCGTCGGGGCCGAGGAGGAGATCCGGCTGCTGTTCCAGCGCATCGGTGAGCTCATGCTGAAGGAGGCTCCGGCCCTGTTCGGCGACTACGTCGTGGAGGACGGCGCCTGGGTCCCCGGCTGGCGCAAGGTCTGAGCCCGCGTCAGGCCAGGGTGGGCAGCACGTACACCTCGGCGCCCGGCGGCAGCGCGCAGTCGAGGCTGCCGAGCCCCCGCGCGTCCTCCCCGGAGACGATCATGCTGATGTGGCGGCGGATCCGCCCGTAGTCGTCACGCAGCCGCTCCTCCAGCAGCGGGTGCGTACGGCGCAGCATGTCCAGCGCCGACCCCAGCGTGGGCGAGGTGTCGGAGTCGGCCGCGACGGCGAACACCTTCACCTCGCTCCTGCCGCTCACCCAGCGCCGCAGCGAGCTGGGGAGCACGAACACGACCATGGTCACGGGTCTGGCCCGTCGGGTGCCCATGTGCTAGAGCACCGCCGCGCGCACCGTGAGGACGTCGGGCAGGTGCCTGGCCACCAGGCTCCAGCTCTCGCCGCCGTCGGTGGAGGCGTGCACCTCGCCGTCGCGGGTGCCGAAGAACAGCCCCGCCTCCGAGGCGGTCATCGCGTCGCGCAGCACGGTCACGTGCACCGGCGGCTCCGGCAGCCCTCGGTCGAGGGGGCGCCAGGTGTCGCCGGCGTCGTCGGAGCGGTAGACGCGCAGGCGGTGCTCCACCGGGGTGCGGTCGACGTCCGCCTGGAGCGGCAGCACGTACACCGTGTCGGGGCGGTGCGGGTCGACCACGACGGGGAAGCCGAAGTCGGACGGCAGGGACCCGCCCACGCCGTGCCAGGCGCCGCCGAAGTCGTCGCTGCGGTAGACGCCGAAGTGGTGCTGCAGGAACAGCCGGTCGGGCCGTGCGGGGTGCAGCGCCACCTTGTGCACGCACTGGCCGAACTCCGGGTACTGCCGCCCCTCCGGCAGGAACGGCGCCCGGATGCCCTGGTTGGCCGCCTCCCACGACAGGCCGCCGTCGGCGGTGCGGTAGAACCCGGCCGCCGACACCGCCACGCCCATCACCCGCGGGTCGCTGGGATGCGGGACGATCGTGTGCAGGCACAGCCCGCCGCCGCCCGGCTGCCAGTGCGGCCGGTGCGGATGCTCCCACAGCCCCTCGACCAGCTCGTAGGTGACGCCGCGGTCCTCCGAGCGGAACAGCGCGGCCGGCTCCGCCCCGGCCCACACCACGTCCGGCTCCGACGGCGACGGCTGGAGCTGCCAGACGCGGGCCAGCGTCGCGCCGGTCTTGTCGGGGAACGCGACCGGCGGCCGGGACGCCTCCTGCCAGGACTCGCCCAGATCGTCGGAGTACATCACCGAGGGACCGAAATGGCCGTACTCGATGCCGGCGAGCAGCCGGGGCGAGGGGCCGCGCGTGTCGATCGCCACCGAGGGGACGCCGACCGTGGAGAACCGGATCGGCTGGACCTCGAACGGGCCGCCGCCGGTCGAGCGGGCGAGGAACAGCCCTTTGCGGGTGCCGATCGCGAGCATCGCGTCACTCATTGCAGCCTCCCATCGCCGCCGCCATCGCTGCGCCGTCTTCCGTGCCGTCTTCCGGCCGTTGTCCTGTGGCCTTTCGCCTTTTGGACCTGTTTTGTCGTTTTTGGTCGTCCTCTGTGCCGTCTTCCGGCCATGGTGTCACGCCGCACCCGGGGCCGCCCGGCAGTGCGGGATTCGCGTCCGGACCGTTCCCGGGACGTGATGTGATCGCGCTGAGCAGCGGCTTTGCGCAACCCGTCACCGGCGAGGGGCTACGCGACGGTGCGGGCCGGGTACGTCCACGGGGCCGGCGAGGCGCGCCCGGCGGGGAGTCCCGGCGTGCCCGACAGGGGGGAGTGTCCTGTGAGGGTGGTCATCGACCTGACGCGCTGCCAGGGGTACGGCCAGTGCGCCTACCTCGCGCCGGAGGTCTTCACGATGCACGGCGAGGAGGCCGTCGCCTACGACCCCGAGCCTGACGACGCGCAGCGCGAGCACGTCCTGCGGGCCGCGGCGGCCTGCCCGGTCCAGGCGCTGCACGTCGACCGGATGGCGATGCGGCACTGGACGGCGCCCGTCCGGCGGCTCGGCGGCGGCTCCGGAAGCGTCCGGCGCGACGGGCACATCGTGATCGTCGGCGGCTCGCTGGCCGGCGGCCGGGCGGCCGGGGTGCTGCGCCGCGAGGGGTTCACCGGCCGGCTGACCGTGATCGGCGAGGAGACGCACGAGCCGTACGACCGGCCGCCGCTGTCCAAGCAGATCCTCACCGGCCGCGCGCCCGCCGAGCACGCCCGCCTGCCCCGGCTGCGGGAGGTGGAGGCCGAGTGGATCCCCGGCAACCCGGCCACCGGCCTGGACCTGGCCGCCAAGAGCGTGCGCCTGGCCGACGGCCGCGACGTGCCGTTCGACCGGGTGCTGATCGCGACGGGCACCCGCGCCCGCCCCTGGCCGGACGAGGCCGAGGCCGCCCTTGACGGCGTCCACGTGCTGCGCACCCTGGAGGACGCCGCCCGCCTGCGCGAGGCGCTGGCGGCGGGCCCGGAGCGGGTGCTGGTCATCGGCGGCGGGTTCACCGGGTCGGAGGTCGCCTCGGCCTGCCGCGAGCTGGGCCTGCCCGTGACGCTCGTCGAGCGCGGCCCCGCGCCGCTCCTGGGGGCCCTGGGCGGCGTGATCGGCCGCATCGCCGGCGAGATCCAGCGCGAGCACGGGGTGGACCTGCGCTGCGGCCTGACCGTCACCGCCCTGGAGGGCGACGACACCGGCCGGCTGCGCCGGGCCCGCCTGTCGGACGGGAGCACGGTGGACGCCCAGGTGGCGGTCGTCGCGCTCGGCGCGGTGCGCAACGTCGAGTGGCTGCGCGGCTCGGGGCTGGCCGCCGGCGTGTGGGGCGTGGCCTGCGACGCGGGCTGCCGCGCGGTGGACGCCAACGGGCTGGTCACCGACGACGTGTTCGTGGCCGGCGATATCGCGCGCTTCCCGCACCCGGTCTTCCACTACGAGTTCATGTCGCTGGAGCACTGGGGCAACGCCGTCTCGCAGGCCGAGATCGCCGCGCACAACATGGTCAGCGACCAGGCCCACCGCTGGCCGCACCTGGCGCTGCCGGTGTTCTGGTCCAGCCAGTTCGGCGTGAACGTCAAGTCGGTGGGCGTGCCCACGCTCGCCGACCAGATCGTCGTCACGCAGGGCTCGGTGGCCGAGCGGCGCTTCGTCGCCGTCTACGGCTACCGCGGCCGGATCACCGCCGCGGTCACCTTCGACCAGGCGATCTGGCTGGAGTTCTACCAGCGGCTCATCGAGCGGGCCGCGGCGTTCCCGCCGGACTTCCCTCATGTGGACATGAGAGGCGACATGGGGCCGATGCCGGCGGAGGTCGCCGAGCGCGCGGTCGCCAGCGAGGGCGCCACCGTCGTGGTGACCGGCCACGACCCCGCCGAGCGCCGCGCCTCGCTCGTGTACGGCGAGCAGTGACCATGTCCGCGCCCGCACACGCCACCGTCCTGGGAGGAACCGAAATGCCGGCAGACAGGGCGTCGGACGACGTCTTCGAGCAGATCCTCGACTTCTCAAGCCGCGCCGACCCGTACCCGCTGTACGCCGCGCTCCGCGAGACCCCGGTGACACGGCGCGAGGACGGCACGTGGGTCGTCAGCACGTATCGGGAGATCGTGGAGCTGCTGCACGACCCGCGGCTCAGCTCCGACCGCCGCAACCTCGCCCATCGGCCCGAGGGGGACGCGGCCGGCGGGGCGGGCGGCGTGTCGTTCATCGGGCAGGACCCGCCCGAGCACGACCGGCTGCGGCGGCTGGCGATGCGCCACTTCGGGCCTCCGCACACGCCCGGCCGGATCGAGGCGCTGCGCCCCGAGATGCTGGCGATCACCACGGAGCTGATCGACGGCCTGGCCGGCCGCACCCGCGCCGACGTGGTCGACGACGTCGCCTACCCGCTGCCCGTCACGGTGATCTGCCGGGTGCTCGGCGTGCCGCGCGAGGACGAGGCGCGCTTCCACGCCTGGGCCGACGCGATCGTCGAGACGCTCGGCCCGGGGGAGTCGGACCGCGCCGAGCGGGAACGGGCACGGGCCGAGGCGGCCTCGAAGCTCCAGACGTACCTCGCCGGCCTCGCCACGGCACGGCGGGAGTCGCCGGGCGACGACATGCTGTCGGGAATGGCCACGTACGAGGGGCCGGAAGGCGGGATGACACCGGTCGAGGTGATCGCCACGTCCGCGCTGCTGCTGGTCGCCGGGCACGAGACCACGGTCAACCTCATCGCCAACGGCATGCTCACCCTGCTGCGCCACCCCGGGCTGCTCAAGCGGCTGCGCGCCGAGCCGGACCTGATCATCACCACGGTGGAGGAACTGCTGCGGTACGAGCCGCCGGTGCACTTCCTGTCGTCGCGGGTGACGCTGGCCGACATCCCGGTCGCCGGGACCACGATCCCGGCGGGCGCGCCGGTCGTCCTCGTCCTCGCCTCGGGCAGCCGCGACCCGGCGCACGTCAGCCACCCGGACACCTTCGACCCGGACCGCCGCTACAGCGAGCACCTGGGCTTCGGAGGCGGCGTCCACTACTGCTTCGGCGCGGCGCTGGCCAGGCTGGAGGCGCAGATCGTCCTGCAGCAGCTCGTGAACCGCCTGGTGAACCCGCGCCTGGTCGAGGACCCCCCGCCCTACCGGCCCAGCGCCACGCTGCGCGGGCCGCGGCACGTGCTCGTCGACTACGACGGGGTCACTCCGGCCGCTGTCTGACGGTCCCCTCTGCGACGGTCTGCTCTGTGGCCGTCTGCTCTGTGACGATCTCCTCTGCGGCGGTCTCGCCGGTGAGGAGCTTGCCGGCCAGGGCGCGCAGTCCGGAGCGCTCGGCGGCCGTGAGCGGGGCGAGGGTCCGCTCCTCCACGGCCGTGACGACGGCCCGGCCCCGGTCGAGGGCGGCCCGGCCGGCGTCGGTGAGCGAGGCCCGGTAGCGCCGCCGGTCGCCCGGGTCGCGGTCGCGCTCGGCCAGCCCGTCCGCCACCAGGCCGTCCATCAGCCGGGCCATGTCGCTCGGGTCGAGCCCGAGCGAGTCGCCGAGCTCGCGCTGCGCCGCCGGGCCGTGGTCGGCCAGCGCCGCCAGCGCCGCGAACCGCCACAGGCTGAGCCCGGCCTCCGCGGCGAGCTCCTCCGCCACGGCGCGCCGGGCGGCGACCGCGACCTTGTGCAGCACGAACGTCGTGATCCCGAGCAGGGTGGGCGGCGGCTCCATGGCTCCCTAGTGTAGGGTTTCACCAATCATTGGTAACTACCCACTGATTTGGAGACCCCCGCCATGGACGCCCTCTACCCGCGCCTGCTCGTCCGCGACTTCGCCGCCTCGGTGGCCTTTTACCAGGCCGCCCTGCGCGACCTGCACGGAGTCGAGCCCGTGAAGGTCCTTCCCGAGGCGTCGTACGCCAACTGGGACATCGACGGGCAGGCCGGGCTCGTCCTGTTCGGGCGGGCCGCGATCACGGCCGCCGTCGGCACCTCGGACCTGCCGGAGACCCCCGCCGCCCAGGACACTTCCATGCTGGTGATGAGAGTGGACGACGTGGACGCCGCCGCCACCCGCCTGACCGGCCACGGGGCCCGGCTCGTCGCCCCGCCGCAGGACCGTCCCGCCTGGGGTCCCACCCTGCGCACCGCCCACCTGCGCGACCCCGAGGGCAACCTCATCGAGCTCCAGTCGTACTAGCCGCCCTTACCTCACACGTCATCGCGGCCCTTCCCTCGGGTGCCGTAACGTTTGCGCCATGGGAGCGCTTGCCGTACATCAAGAGGAGACCTTCGGTGAGCTGCTGCGCGCCTGGCGCCAGCGGCGCCGGGTGAGCCAGCTCGACCTGGCGATCGAGGCCGACGTGTCGTCCCGGCACGTCAGCTTCCTGGAGACGGGCCGGGCCCGTCCGAGCCGCGAGATGGTGATGCGGCTGGCGGAGGAGCTGGAGGTGCCGTTGCGGCACCGCAACCGGCTGCTGGTGGCGGCCGGCTACGCGCCGGTCTTCCCCGAGCGGGAGGTGCGGGCGCCCGAGATGGCCGCGGTGCGGCAGGCCCTCGACCGGATCCTCGCCGGGCATGAGCCGTTCCCCGCGCTGGTCGTGGACGCCGGCTGGAACCTGGTCGCGGCCAACGCGGCGGCCGGGATGTTCATGGAGGGGGTGCCTGCCGAGCTGCTCCAGGAGCCGATCAACGTGATGCGCCTGTCGCTGCACCCCGACGCGATGGGCGGCCGCCTGCTCAACCTCGCCGAGGTCCGCGCGTACCTGCTCAGCCAGCTCCGCCGCCAGGCCGAGGCGTCCGGCCACGGGGCGCTGGCCGAGCTGCACGACGAGCTGGCCGCCTACACCTACCCCGGGGTGGAGCTGAACGTGGCCCGCGTGCCCGGCCCGGCCGACATCCTGCTGCCCCTGCGCATCCGCCACGGTGACCGGGTGCTGTCGATGTTCACCACGATCGCCACCTTCGGCACGCCGGTGGAGGTGACGGTCTCGGAGCTGGCCATCGAGACGTTCTGGCCGAACGACGAGGAGACCGCGGCGGCCTTCGGCCGCCCCGCCGCCGCGAGCTGACGCCGCCGCGAGCTGACGCCGCCGCGAGCTGACGGGGCCGGGAGCCGGCGCGGCCCGGTGGTGACGCCACCGGGCCGGTCCTCACCGCTCGTCGTGGACGACGTCGCGGTGGACGCGGGCCGGCGGCACCCCGTCGTCCTGCAGGCGCCGGACCGTCTCGGTCACCATGGCCGCCGGCCCGCACACGTACACCTCGTGCTCGGCCCACGAGTGGAAGCGCTGCGTCACCTCCGGCAGGTGGCCGTGCATCCCCTCGTGGTCCGGGTCGCCGGAGACCACGGGCACCACCCGCAGCCACGGGAAGGCGCTCTCCATCCGGAGGAGGTCCGGCAGGTCGTACAGCTCCTCCGCGGTCCGGGCGCCGTACAGGAGGTGGATGTTGGGGCGGCGGCCCGAGGCGATGATCTGCTCCACGATCGCCTTCAGCGGCGCGAGCCCCGTGCCGCCCGCCACGCACAGCACGTCGCGGCAGCCCGGCTCGGGCGCCGCCATCGTGCCCATCGGCGGGCCCAGCGTGATCGCGTCGCCGATGCGGGTGTCGCGGGTGAGCGTGGTCGACACCCATCCGCCCGGCACGGAGCGCACGTGCAGGCGCAGCGTGTTGTCGGGGCGGGGGGCGTTCGCGATGGAGAACGCCCGCCACACCCGCGGCCAGCGCGGGACCTGGACGGTCACGTACTGCCCGGCCGTGTACGGCAGCCGCTGGCTGGGCTGGAGCGTGACCACCGCGATGTCGGGCGTGCGGCGTTCGTGGTCGATCACCTCCGCGACCCACCAGGCGGGTGACACCCCGGCGTCCGCCTCGGCGGCCTCGATCATCAGCTCGGCCGCAGCGTTGTAGGCCGCGACCCAGGCGGCCTCGATCTCGGACGTCCAGATGTCGGCCGCGAACGTGCGCACGGTGGCCAGCAGCGCCCTGCCGATCGCGCCGTAGTGCTCGGCGACCACCCCGTACTTGCGGTGGTCGCGCCCCAGCTGGCCGAGGAAGGAGGCCATGCTGTCGGGGCTGTCGAGGCTCCACACGATGCGGGTCAGCGCGCCGAAGAGCCGGTCGCGCTGGGTGTCCATGCCCGGCGGGAACATGCTGCGCAGGTGCGGGCTCTCGGCGAACAGCCGGCCGTAGAAGTACGCGGCCGCCTTGCCGGCCACGGGCTCGATGACGGAGAAGCTCTCTTTTACCAGGCGCGGATTCAACGACATTTCCACATCAACCCCACCCCATAGCCCGGAATCGCATTCCGGTCGTGTCGTTCCACCTCCCTGACGGCTCCGGGTCACGAGCGTCCGGCGGGCCCCGGCTCGGCCGATCGCTCGGAAATCGAGTCTTACACCACCACAGGGACGTCACAACCGTTTCGCGCCGATACGGTGCGAACCCGAACTATGCGTAACGCTCCTGTTATTCTCCGCAGTCAAGGCGGCGCGCATTTCGGACGCGAAACGTGAATATGTATTGCATTCGCCTTTTCTGATTATTTCGCGGTTTGTCAGGAAGCCCTATCGGTGGCAGGGCGGGAACGGCCGGATGGATCCATCTCCGGGGGTGACGTGAGCGAAACGCCGTGCGCCATGATGGCCTGGCGGACGCCGCACCACCGGACGCCGTACCGACTCGTGCCGTACCGACTCCTGCTCGCACCTGGAGATCGCATGTCCCGACCGCTGATCGGCATCACCGCCTACTTCGAGGCCGCCCGCTGGGGGGACTGGGTGCGGGAGGCGGTCCTGTCGCCCCCGGCCTACGCCAAGGCCGTCGAACGCGCCGGCGGGGCGCCCGTCCTGCTGCCGCCCCTGTCCCCGCACACCGCCGCCGACCACGTACGCGGCCTGCGCGGCGTCGTCCTCGCCGGAGGGACCGAGGTCGGCGCCGACGCCTACGGGGAGGACCAGGACGGCCGGGCCGCCCCGCCGCAGGCCCACCGCGACCGCTACGAGGTGGCCCTGGCCCGCGCCGCGGTCCAGGCCGGCCTGCCGATCCTCGCCGTCGCCCGCGGCATGCACGTGCTCAACGTCGCCCAGGGCGGCACGCTCATCCCCTGGCTGCCCGACACGCTCGGCGACGACCGCCACGGCGAGCCCGGAGCCCGCCACTCCATCCAGGTCAGCGCGTCCAGCAAGCTCGGCAAGGCCGTGGGCGACCACGTCGAGGTGGTCGCGCCGCACGTGCAGTCCGTGCGCCGGCTCGGCTCGGGGCTGCTGGCCGTGGCCTGGGCCGAGGACCAGATCGTCGAGGCCGTCGAGCTGCAGGGCCACCGGTTCGCCGTGGGCGTGCAGTGGCATCCCGAGCGGGGCACGGGCGACACGTTGTTCGATGCGCTCGTCGAGGCGGCCCGCTAGGCTCCGACCATGCCGCTGAACCCTCAGGCGCGCGAGTTCCTCGCGCGCTACCGGCCGGACGACGGCGGCGGCCTGGACAGCCTGGACCTCGCCGCCATCCGGGAGGCGCGCGCGGCCGACCCGATGGCCGCGCACCGTGGCCCCCTCACCCGCATCGCCTCCGTCCGCGACGAGACCGCGGAGGGCGTGCCGATCCGGATCTACCGGGCCGACCGCGGCGACGGGCCGCTGCCCGTGCTCGTCTCCTTCCACGGCGGCGGCTGGGTGTTCGGCGGCGTCAAGCGCGACGACGCCACCGGCCGCGACCTCGCGCTGCGCACCGGCGCCGTGGTCGTCTCCGCCGGCTACCGGCTGGCACCCGAGCACCCGTTCCCGGCCGCGGCCGACGACGCGTGGACGGTGGTGCGCGACGTCTTCGCCCGGCCCGCCTTCTACCAGTGCGACGGCTCCGTCGCGGTGATCGGCGTCAGCGCCGGCGGCAACCTCGCCGCCGTGGCCGCCTGGCAGGCCCGGGACGCCGGGCTGAGGCTGACCCACCAGGCGCTTGTCACCCCGGTGCTGGACCTGGCCGGGGACACGCCGAGCTACGCCGCGTTCGGGCGGGGCTTCGGGCTCGACGCGGCCGAGATGGCCTGGTTCGCCCGGCAGTACGCGCCCGGAGCCGACCCCGCCGACCCGCGCCTGTCGCCGCTGCGGGTGCCGTCCGCCACCGGGCTGGCGCCCGCCACGATCGTCACCGCCGAGTGCGACGTGCTCCGCGACGAGGCGGAGCGCTACGGCGAGCGCCTGACCGGGGCCGGGGTGCCCGCCGAGGTGGCCCGCTACGAGGGGGCCGTGCACGGGTTCTACTCGTTCCCGGGCCTGTTCGACCAGGCGCTGGAGGCCCGCGAGCTCGTCGCCCGCCGCCTGCGCGACGCCTTCGGCCTGGAGGGGGAGCCGTGACCGTTCCCGGATCCATCGTTCCCGGATCTCCCGTACCCGGATACGAGGCGTACGAGCGGCTGCGCGTGGACCTGCCCGCCGAGGGCGTGCTGCGGGTCACGATCAGCGAGCCCCGCAGGCTCAACGCCGTCGACATGACCGGGCACCGCGAGCTGGCCTCGATCTGGCGCGACGCCGACCGCGACGACGCCGTGCGCGCCGTCGTCGTCAGGGGCGAGGGCGAGGCGTTCTCCGCCGGCGGCGACCTGTCCATGATCGAGGAGATGACGCGCGACCACGCCACCCGCATGCGGGTCTTCGCCGAGGCCCGCGACATCGTCTACAACGTGGTCAACTGCTCCAAGCCCGTCGTCTCCGCCATCCAGGGCCCCGCCGTCGGCGCCGGGCTCGCGGTGGCGCTGCTCGCCGACGTGTCCGTCGCCGGGCGCACCGCCCGGATCATCGACGGGCACACCAGGCTCGGCGTCGCCGCCGGCGACCACGCCGCGATCGTCTGGCCGCTGCTGTGCGGGCTGGCCAAGGCCAAGTACCACCTGCTGCTCTGCGAGGCCGTCACCGGCGAGCAGGCCGAGCGGATGGGGCTGGTCAGCCTGTGCGTGGACGACGACCAGGTGCACGAGACGGCGCTCGGCCTCGCCTCCAGGCTGGCCGCCGGCGCCCAGGAGGCCATCAGGCTCACCAAGTACGCGCTGAACAACTGGCTGCGCATGGCCGGCCCGTCGTTCGACGCCTCGCTGGCGATGGAGTTCCTCGGCTTCACCGGACCCGACGTCGCCGAGGGTGTGCGGGCGCTGCGCGACAAACGGCCCCCGTCCTTCTCCTGATCAGGTGATGTCCCCGCGGCGGTGGGTAGGCGCAGCCTCATAGAGGACAAGGAGGTCGTCGACCTGCCGAAGCGCCGGCGCTGGACGACGACGGGCCGGTCCGCCGAGGCCGAGAACGCCGCCCCGGGGGACGGTCCGCGGCAGGTGGTCCGCGGCCGCGCACGACCCACGCGCACCGGCCACGCGCGTGGCGTGACGGCCGCACTGGGACCGGCGCCGGGGGCGCGGGAGGGTTGAGACCAAGCTCTCCCCGCACCGGGCCCGGTCAGGCGCGCGGGCGGCGGGCGTGGAAGACGAACGCCGGCGGCGCGTTGCGCCACACCGTGCGGCTCGGCACCACCTCCTCGAACCGCTCGGCCAGCAGCGCACGGAACCGGCGGGCCGAGCCCAGCGGGATCGCGTGCACGTACGAGAAGGTCGTGAAGGCGCCCGCCGGGCTCATCGCCGAGACGACGGCCCCCATCAGGCGCCGCTGCAGAGCGTCGGGGAAGGCGGCCCAGGGCAGGCCGCTCACCACCACGTCCGCCTGGCTCAGCCCGTGCGCCCCGAGCAGCCGCGACAGCTCGGCGGCGTCGCCGTGGACCACGTTCACCCCCGGGAAGCGCGAGGCCAGCAGGCCCGCCATCCGCTGGTTGAGCTCCACCGCCAGGTGCCGGCCGCGCCCGGCCAGCCGCCGCTGGATCTCCGCGGTGAACGGCCCCGTGCCGGGACCCAGCTCGACCACCACCGGCTCGCCCCGCTCGGGCACCGGGGCGCAGACGGACCGGGCCAGCCGCCGGGAGCTGGGCGCGAGCGCGCCGACCGTGACCGGGTCGCGCAGGAACTGGCCGAAGAACAGTGCGGTGTCGTTGGACATGCCTCGACCGTAGGGGCGCGGGCGACGCCGCATGATCCGCCGGAAGGACGGGGATCCGGCCACTTGGAGGAGGCCGCATCCTCCGCGGGGAGGATCGGGAAACGGCGTCGCCCGGATAGTTTGCAGGGCATGCGTTGGCGTGGCGTGGCGCTCGATGTGCTGCTGGCGGTCTCGGGGATCGCGCTGGACCTGCTCCTGTCGGGCAAGGCGGGCGGGTTCGGCGACCTGCCCCCGGCCATGACCGTCCCGATGGCGGTGCTGGCCGGCCTGCCCATGGGGTTCCTCCGCACCCGGCCGCCGTGGGCGGCGCTCTACCTGGCCGCGTTCCTCGTCTTCGCCGACCACGTGGGCTCCTACAGCTCCAACACCGCGCAGATGCTGATCTGCGTCGCCGTCGGCCGCGTCGCCTACCGGTCCGGGCCGGGAACCGTCGCCGTCTCCGTGGCCGCCGCCGTCCTCGCGACCGGGCTCAACCTGGCCGACGCCGGCGTCCCGCCCGCCGGCAGCTGGTGGATGTACACCCTGCTCGTGCCGGGCTTCCCGGCCCTGGTCGGCGGCTACCTGCGCGGCCGCTCCAGCCGGTTCGAGCCGGGCGACATCACGCCCGACGTGCTGCTCGCCGGCGCCGGGGTGGCCGTCGGGGTGCTCAGCACGTGGACGTCGTGGGACCAGGGCTCCCTGCCGGTGTGGGTGGTCGGGCTGCTGGCGGTGTGCGGCGGCCTGTCGCTCGGCGTGGCCCGCCGGCTGCCCGGCATGGTCCTCATCTTCGAGGGCGTCCTGCTCGTCTCCGCCGACCAGTACCTCCACCAGGCCGTCAACTCGTGTCTCATCCTCTCGATGACCGCCCTCGGCGTGTTCGCGCTGCGGGTCGCGTCCTGGTTCTGGACCGCCGTCGCGTACGCCTCCGGCTGCGTGCTCGCCACCGTCGCCGTGGTCGACTCCGAGACCGAGGTCACCCCGTTCCGCGTCCTCGTGCTCATGCTCCTGGTCGTGGCGCCCATCGCGATCGGCCGTTACCTCGGCGTCCGGCAGACCGCGGCCGCCGCCGAGCGGCGGCGCGAGGAGGAGTCGGCGCGGCTGGCCCTCGCCCAGGTCCGCGCCGACCAGCTCGCCGAGCGCGAACGGATCGCCCGCGAGGTGCACGACATCGTCGCCCACCACGTCGGCGCCATGGTGCTGCGGGCCGGCGCCGCCCGCTACGCGGCCCCCGAGGGGCCGGTCGCCGACGCGCTGGCCGACATCCGCGACACCGGACACCAGGTGCTGGAGGATCTGCGCGGCCTGCTCGACGTGCTGCGCGACCCCGACGCCCGGCCCGGCCTGCTGGCCGATCCGGCCGACGTGATGCGCGAGTCCGCCGAGAGGATGGCCGCGGCGGGCCTCGTCGTCGACCTGCGCCTCGACCCGGCCGCCGACCGGGCCCCGCTCGTCGCCCGTGCCTCCGCCGCCCGCATCGTCCAGGAAGGACTCACCAACGTGCTCAAACACGCCGGACCCGGCACCGAGGTCGTGGTCGCCCTCACCGCCCGGGGCAAGGGACTGGCCGTCGACATCGTCAACGGCCGGCCGCCGGCTCGGGTGGAGCGCCTGCCGTCCTCGGGGCGCGGGCTGGCCGGCATGCGGGAACGGGTCCGCGCCCTGGGCGGCACGCTGGCGGCGGGTCCGGGCGAGAACGGCGGCTGGCGCCTGACCGCCACCCTGCCCGGCACACGGGACGACCCCGCCGGAACTCGGGCCGGCCGCTTCTGCGCGAAGGAGGACGTCGCGTGATCCGCGTCCAGGCGGCCGTCGGTCGCCCGCCGGGGCGGCCCGGCCGACGCCTCCTTCCGCCCGGTGCGGCCCGTGCGTCATCCCGCGGGCGGACCCCGGGATAATCCGGCAGGCTGACGACCGTCCGCGTCCCCGGCCGCCAGCATGTGGTCCACACTTCTCCAGGAAGGACCACATCATGCAGGAGACCGCGCCCGTGCCTCAGGGATCCGCGCCTCAGGGATCCGCGCCTCAGGTGCCCGGGCCCCGGCGATCCGGACAGGTGTCCGCCGGGCTGCTGTACGGGCTGCGCATCGTCGTCGTCGCCCAGGCGGCGTCCCTGCTCGTCGCCGCCTCCCTGGCCGGCCAGGCGGTGGGGGCGGGCGAGGCGATGCGCGAGTCGCACGTCATGGCCGGGATGGTGGTCCACCTGGTCGCGCTCGTGCAGGTCGTCCTCGCCGTACTCGTCTGGCGGCCGGGACGCGGCGCCGGCTGGCCCGCGCTGGCGAGCGTGGCGCTGCTCGTCGTCGGCATGGCCCAGCACGTCACCTGGCTCTGGCTCGGGGCGCACCTCCCGAACGGGGTCGCCCTGTTCGGGCTGATCGTGGCCATGCTCGTCTGGGTGTGGTCGCCGCGGGCGGGCGTGCGCCGCTAACCTCGACCGTGTGTATGTGAAGATCTGCGGGCTCAGCGAGCCCGGGCACGTGACGGCGGCCGTCGAGGCGGGCGCCGACGCCATCGGGTTCGTGCTGACCCGCAGTCCGCGCCGCGTGACGCGGGAGCGGGCGGCGGAGCTGGCCGCGCTGGTGCCCGGCCACGTGCTCACCGTGGGAGTCTTCCGGGGAGAGGACCCGGCGGAGGTGCGCGCCGCGACTCTCGCCGCCGGGCTGCGGGCCGTGCAGCTGCACGGCCACCACCCCCACGCCGACTTCACCGCGCTGAAGGACCTCGGCCTGACCCTGGTCCGGGCCGTGGACGCCGAGGCGGACCTGCGGTGCGGCGCCTACGACGAGGACCTGCTCATCGTCGACGCGCCCCGGCCCGGCTCCGGCGAGCCGTGGGACTGGGCCGCCGTGCGGGGACGCCCCTCGGGCCGCTGGCTGCTGGCGGGGGGCCTCGACCCGGCCAACGTGGCCACCGCGATCGCCGCGGCCCGGCCGTGGGGGGTGGACGTGTCGAGCGGCGTCGAGGTGGCGCCGGGCGTCAAGGACGCCGGCCTGATCCGGGACTTCCTCGCGGCGGCCCGCGATGCGGGATGACCGCCCGCGAGGCCCGATCGCGCCCGGCCCGATGAGCGACGCCCTTTCCCCCCGCCTCCCCGGCCTGACCGCCGAGCAGGGCCCGATCGCGGAGCAGGGGCCGATCGCGGAGCAGGGCCCGATCGCGGAGCAGGGCCCGGAGCTGGCGCGGGTGCTGGCCTTCACGCACGCGTTCGCCCGGCGCAAGGCCGGGCGGGTCGTGGAGGTGCCGGGCGGCTTCGCCGTGCTGAACGACCGCTACCCCGGCTCCCACGACGACAACCGCCTCGTCGTCGTGGCCCCCGCCCCGGACGGGGCCGCCCCGGTCCGGGCCGGGGAGGTGCTGCGGGCCGCCGACGAGGTGCTGGCCGGCCGCGGCCACCGCTACGTGTGCGTGGACGACGACGCGCTGGGCGCCGCCCTCGCCCCCGCCTTCACCGCGGCCGGTTACGACCACGAGTCGAACGTGATCATGGTCTTCCGTGGCGCCCCGCCCGCCGACGTCCCCCCGGCCGAGGACCTGACGCTGGAGGAGCTGCTGCCCGTCGTGCGCCATGACTGGCGCGAAGCCCTGCCGAGCGTCTCCGGCGACGCGGTCGACCAGCTCGCGCGGCGGGTGGCGGAGCGGCTACGGGGCGCCGACGTGGTCCGCTTCCGCGGCGTGCGCGCCGAGTCCGGCGAGATCGCGGCCCGGGCCGAGCTGTACGTCCAGGACGGGGTCGCCCAGATCGAGAGCGTCCACACGGGCACCCGCCACCGTGGCCGGGGACACGCCCGCACCCTCATGCGGGCCCTGCTCGCCGAGGCGGCCGGCTGCGAGCCGATCTTCCTGCTCGCCGCCGAGGAGGACTGGCCGAAGGACTTCTACGCCCGCCTGGGCTTCACCGCCGTCGGCCGCACCCACGCCTTCCTGCGCGCCTGACACGACCCACGCGGTCCGCCGCCCCGGGGAACACCCGCCGGACGGGCCCGCTGCCCGGAGATACGACGCAGTAGGGTCTCCAGCGTGAGCGAAACTTCCGCCGAGGACCGGATCTGGACGGTCCCCAACCTGCTGAGCTTCCTGCGACTCCTCGGCGTGCCCGTCTTCCTCTGGCTGGTTCTCGGGCCCCGGGCGGACGGGTGGGCCATCGGGGTCCTGGCGGTCGCCGGGTTCACCGACTGGCTCGACGGGAAGATCGCTCGCGCCTTCAACCAGACGAGCAAGCTCGGGCGGATCATCGACCCGGCCGCCGACAAGCTGTACGTGTTCGCGACCATCCTGGCGCTGCTGGTGCGGGACGTCATCCCGTGGTGGCTGGTGGCGCTGATCCTCGCGCGTGAGCTCTTCGTCGCAGGTTTCTTCCCCGTGCTCCGCAGACACGGTTACCGGGCGCTTCAGGTGCACTTCCTCGGTAAAGCGGCCATGTTCAATCTCATGTACGCCTTCCCGCTCCTCTTCCTCGCCTCCCACACCGGGTGGTATGCCGAGATGGCCCGTGTCACAGGATGGGCTTTCGCTGTGTGGGGAACAGGTCTGTACTGGTGGGCGGGCGTGTTGTACGCCGTTCAGGTGCGCCGGCTCATAACTGCGACCACAAAGGAGTGATCGGGTGAAGGCGGTCGTCATGGCGGGCGGGGAGGGCACTCGGCTGCGACCGATGACCGCCAACCAGCCCAAGCCACTGCTTCCCGTGGCCAATCGGCCGATCATGGAGCACGTGTTGCGCCTGCTCAAGCGGCACGGGGTGACCGAGACGGTGGTCACGCTCCAGTTCCTCGCCGCGCTCGTGCGCAACTACTTCGGCGACGGCGACGAGCTGGGCATGAGCCTCCAGTACGCCACCGAGGACATCCCGCTGGGCACGGCCGGGAGCGTCAAGAACGCCGCCGACCGGCTGCGGGACGACCGTTTCCTGGTGATCTCCGGCGACGCCCTCACCGACATCGATTTGTCGGATATGGTGCGTTTTCACCGAGAAAATGGGGCTCTTATTACCATTGGCCTCAAACGCGTGCCTAATCCGCTGGAGTTCGGGATCGTCATCATCGACGAGGCGGGGCGCGTGCAGCGCTTCCTGGAGAAGCCCACCTGGGGCCAGGTCTTCTCCGACACCGTCAACACCGGCGTCTACGTCATGGAGCCCGAGGTCCTCGACCATGTGGCCGCGGGGGAGCCCGTCGACTGGTCCGCCGACGTCTTCCCCCGCCTGCTGGAGAGCGGCGCCCCCATCTTCGGCTACGTCGCCGACGGCTACTGGGAGGACGTCGGCACCCACGAGAGCTACCTCAAGGCCCAGGCCGACGCCCTGTCCGGCAAGGTCAGGCTGGACGTCGGCGGCTTCGAGCTGTCACCGGGCGTCTGGGTGGCCGAGTCGGCCTCCGTCGACCCCGACGCGGTGCTCAAGGGCCCGCTGCTCATCGGCGACTACGCCAAGATCGAGGCGGGCGCCGAGCTGCGCGAGTACACCGTGCTGGGCAACAACGTGGTCGTGCGCGAAGGCGCCTTCCTGCACCGGGCCGTCGTCCACGACAACGTCTACGTGGGCCCGGGCGCCCACCTGCGCGGCTGCGTCGTCGGCAAGAGCACCGACGTCATGGCCGGCGCCCGCATCGAGGAGGACGCCGTCATCGGCGACGACTGCGTCATCGAGCCCGAGGCGTACATCTCCAGCGGCGTCAAGGTCTACCCGTTCAAGACCATCGAGGCCGGGGCGGTCGTCAACACCAGCGTCATCTGGGAGTCGCGCGGACAGCGCAGCCTGTTCGGGCCGCGCGGCGTCAGCGGGCTGGTCAACGTCGAGATCACCCCCGAGCTGTGCGTACGGCTGGCCAGCGCCTACGCCACCACCCTGAGGAAGGGCGCGTACGTCGTCACCTCACGCGACTCCTCGCTCGCGGCCAGGGCGCTCAAGCGGGCCGTGATCAGCGCGCTCACCGCCAGCGCCATCAACGTGCTCGACCTGGAGGCCGCCCCGCTGCCCGTGGCGCGCTTCCACACCGCCCGCGACGCGGCGGCCGGCGGCATCGCCCTGCGCACCACCGCCGGTGACCCGCAGAGCGTGGACATCGTCATCATGGACGACCGGGGCGCCGACCTGTCGGCCGCCGCCCAGCGCAAGCTGGAGCGGGTCTTCTCCCGCCAGGAGTTCCGGCGGGCCTTCCCCGGCGAGATCGCCGAGCTGACCTACCCGGCGCGCGTCGTCGAGGACTACACCCACGAGCTGATGCGCCGGATCGACATGAGCGGCATCGCCGGCATGAAGGTGGTCGTGGACTGCGCCGGCGGGACCTCCTCCCTGGTCCTGCCGACCCTGCTCGGCCGCGTCGGCGTCGAGGTCCTCACGGTCAACGCCCGGCTCGACGACGCCTCGCCGACCGAGACGCTGGCCGAGCGCCGCCGCGACCTGCAACGCCTGTCGGAGCTCGTCAGCTCGTCCCGCGCCGCGTTCGGCGTCCGCTTCGACCCGGTCGGCGAGCGGATCGCGCTGGTGGACGAGATGGGGCAGCTCATCGGTGAGGAACGGGCCCTGCTCGTGGTGCTCGACCTCGTGGCCGCCGAGCGCCGGGGCGGGCAGGTGGCGCTGCCGGTCACCACCACCCGGGTGGCCGAGCAGGTGTGCCGCTTCCACGGCGTGCAGGCGCAGTGGACCTCCACCGCTCTGGACGCCCTCACCTCGGCCGCCGCCGGCGAGGACATGATCTTCGCGGCGGACGGGCGGGGCGGCTTCGTCGTGCCCGAGTTCAGCCCGGCCATCGACGGGCTGGCCGCGTTCATGCGGCTGCTCGGCCTGGTGGCCCGCACCCGGCTGTCGCTCAGCCAGATCGACGCCCGCATCCCCGAGGCGAGGCTGCTCAAGCGCAGCGTGCCGACGCGCTGGGCGGCCAAGGGGGCGGTCATGCGCTCCGTCATCGAGGCGGTGGAGGCCTCCGCCGAGGGACAGCGCATCGACACGACCGACGGGGTGCGCGTCGTCGGCGAGGACGGGACCTGGGTGCTGATCCTGCCCGCCGCCACCGAGCCGGTCACCGACCTGTGGGCCGAGGCCCACGACATGGACACGGCCCAGGCCCTCATCGAGCGCTGGGCCCGCATCGTCGAGGCCGCCGCCTCCTGAGCGTCCGCTGTGGGTCTTCTGTGCGTCTCCTGGGCGTTTTCGGCGCGTCTCCCAGGGCCATTACGCCCGGAGACCGCGGAAGGGGCGCCTTTTGGCCAGCTCTTGAGAGGAATGTCACTGCGCGTAACGGCCCCAAGGGTTCGCGCGGCGCCCGACAAGATCGTATTGTGTAAAGGCGCGGCGGCATGGACCATCAGGCGCGGACGGCGGTAACTTTGTCACCGTCCGAACCTGTCGTCCAGCGCCCCGCCTTGACCTTTGCCGTTCAGCAGCGTAAGTTGCGGCATTCGCAAACTTGAAGAGCGAAGCGAGGCGCGCCGAGCACCGTCGCCGCGTCTTCGCGGTAGGAGGCCGAGCCGATCGATGCCGAGCGTCTACTGCACGCAGTGCGGGCACGCCAACCCCGAGGATGCCCGTTTCTGTTCCCGCTGTGGGTCACCGCTGGCCAGAGCCGAGGCCGCCGGGGACACCACCTCGACGATCTCCGTAGCGGGAATCGAGGCGTACGAGGCTGAGACCGGCGACATGCTCCTCGCCGAGCGGGCGCTGGTGGAGCAGTTGCCGCCCGGCACGGCGTTGCTCACCGTGACCAGGGGTCCCAACCAGGGGAGCCGGTTCCGGCTCGACAAGGACCTCACCACCACCGGCCGCCACCCGGAGAGCGACATCTTCCTCGACGACATCACGGTCTCCCGCCGTCATGTCGAGTTCTACCGCCACCGGGGCGGCCAGTTCTCGGTGCGCGACGTGGGCAGCCTCAACGGCACGTACGTCAACAGGGAACGCATCGAGGAGGTGCCGCTGCACTCGGGCGACGAGGTGCAGATCGGCAAGTTCCGTCTGCTGTTCCTGATGCGGACCGCCGCCACAGCATGAGGGAGCGTAGCGAGCGATCCATGGACACGGCTTCGCGCGGACGCATGCGGTCGGCGAAGGAGACCGCATGAGTTCGCAGGCGGCGCGCTCGCACATGAGCATCGGGGAGGTGCTCGCCCTCCTGCGGGGCGAGTTCCCCGACGTCACGATCTCCAAGATCCGGTTCCTGGAGGGCGAGGGGCTCATCGAGCCCGAGCGGAGCCCCTCGGGCTTCCGCAAGTTCACCCACCTGCACGTGGAGCAGCTGCGCTACATCCTCACCGAGCAGCGTGACCACTACCTGCCGCTGCGGGTGATCAAGGACAAGATGGCCGAGGACTTCGGCCGCCCGCGAGCCGTTCCCGACGCGGACGCCGAGCCGGAGATCCGGCTCAGCCGCGCCGAGCTGCTGGAGACGGCCGGGATCGACGACGAGACGCTCACCGAGCTGGAGGACTACGGGCTGCTCGCGGCCCGCGCCCGGCGCTACGACGAGGACGCGCTGACCGTGGCGCGCACCGTCGGGGCGCTGGCCCGCTTCGGCCTGCACGCCCGCCACCTGCGGGCCGTCAAGGCGGCGGCCGAGCGGGAGTGCGGCCTGATCGAGCAGGCGGTCGCGCCGGTGCTCAAGCGGCGCGGCCCGGGCGCCATCGGCGAGGCCGACGAGGCGGCCAGGGAGCTGTCGGCGCTCCTGCTGGACCTGCACGCCGCGCTGGTCCGCGAGGGCGTGCGCTCCGTCCTGGGACGCTGACCGCGGCGGACCCTCCCCACCGGCCCTCCCCGGCGGGCCTGACGGCCGGGCCCATCGGTCAGATTCGGGACCGCACCGGCGGGACATACGGCACCCGCCGGGTGTTACGTTGAAATGCATAAGCGAACCAGCAATGAGCTGTGCCGGGTCGCCGGCCAGTCGAATACGGAGCAGCCCGTGTTGCAGATGGAGGTCGTGGGCGTTCGGGTAGAAATGCCCACCAATCAGCCGATCGTCCTGCTCAAGGAGGCACACGGGGAGCGGTTCCTGCCCATCTGGATCGGCATGACCGAAGCCACGGCCATCGCGCTGGCCCAGGCGGAGGAGCCCCCGCCCAGGCCCCTGACGCACGACCTGTTCAGAGACGTGCTGAGCGCGCTGGGCGTCGGCCTGCGCGCCGTCAACATCGTCGCCCTGCGCGACGGGATCTTCTTCGCCGACCTGGTGTTCTCCAACGGCGTCGAGGTCAGCGCCCGGCCGTCCGACTCGATCGCCCTGGCCCTGCGCACCGGAGCGCGCATCTTCGCCAGCGAGGAGGTCGTCCAGGAGGCCGGTGTGATCATCCCCGACGACCAGGAGGACGAGGTGGAGAAGTTCAGGGAGTTCCTTGACACGATCACCCCCGAGGACTTCGGCAGGGCGGGGTAGGTATTTCAGTGCATTTACGCTTCACGACGCGCCGAGCCGGATCGTTGACTGAGCATGGTCACGGTCCTACGGTGCAAGTGAAACCCGTGGCCGCCTTTTTACGAACCCCCAGATCAGGTCACGGGATGAGAGAAAGCCGGAGGTCCGCGTGGCGGTCAGCAGCGGCGAGGGAAAGACGGCCGGCCAGGAAGACTCGGTACGGCGCGAGAGCGCGCGGCAGCGTGCCGGGGAGCAGGGACTGCTCTTCGACGAGCGACCGGCGTCGCTGCCGGGTGACATCGGATACCGTGGCCCGACGGCCTGCGCGGCGGCCGGCATCACCTACCGGCAGCTGGACTACTGGGCACGCACCGGACTGGTCGAGCCCACGATAAGAGCGGCGCAGGGCTCCGGCTCCCAGCGGCTCTACAGCTTCCGCGACATCCTGGTGCTCAAGGTCGTCAAGCGGCTTCTCGACACCGGGGTCTCCCTCCAGCAGATCCGTACGGCCGTGCAGCACCTGCGTGAGCGCGGGGTGGCCGACCTCGCCCAGATCACGCTCATGAGCGACGGTGTCAGCGTCTACGAGTGCACCTCGGCCGACGAGGTGATCGACCTGCTCCAGGGCGGTCAGGGCGTCTTCGGCATCGCCCTCGGCCGGGTCTGGCGCGAGGTCGAGGGCTCCCTCGCGGAGCTGCCGGGGGAACGAGCGGCGGTCGCGGACACCGTCCCGGCCGACCACCCCGCTGACGAGCTGGCCCAGCGGCGGCGTGCGCGCCGCACAGGGTAAAGTGAGAGCGCAAGGCTGACGACCCCGTGCGGGAGAGTCCCCGGGCTTCGTCCCTGGGGCGCCGAAGGAGCAACCCTCCCCGGAATCTCTCAGGCACCTGTACCGCTCGGGTGAGGCGTCTCTGGAAAGCAGGCGCGCCCGCCAGGCGCGTCTCACCGACGGTGCAAGCCCTCCGGGGTGAAGCTCTCAGGTCCGCATGACAGAGGGGGAGACCCGGCATAAGCCCGCGCCCTGGCGCCGGTCTCCACAGCCTCGGGAGGCACCTCCATGACCGACCTGTCAGCTCCGCCGTTCTCGGCCCGGCACATCGGCCCCTCCGCCCCGGAGCAGCAGCGCATGCTCGAGGCCGTCGGCTTCGAGTCCGTGGCCGACCTCGTGGCGGTGGCCGTGCCCGAGGCCATCAGGGCCAAGGACCGGCTGAGGCTGCCCGCCGCGGTCGGCGAGACCGGCGCGATCGCCGAGCTGCGCGCGCTGGCCGGCCGCAACCAGGTCCTCACCTCCATGATCGGCCTCGGCTACCACGAGACGGTCACGCCTGCGGTCATCCGCCGCAACCTCCTGGAGAACCCCGGCTGGTACACCGCCTACACCCCGTACCAGCCCGAGATCTCCCAGGGCCGGCTGGAGGCGCTGCTCAACTTCCAGACCGTGGTCTCCGACCTGACCGGCCTGCCCGTCGCGGGCGCCTCCCTGCTCGACGAGGCCACGGCCGCCGCCGAGGCGATGACCCTGGCCCGGCGGGCCGGCAAGGTCAAGAGCCCCGTGTTCGTCGTGGACGCCGACACGCTGCCGCAGACCAAGGCGGTGCTCGCCACCCGCGCCGAGCCGCTCGGCATCGAGCTCGTCGAGCACACCCTGGAGGGCGAGCTGCCCGAGTGCTTCGGCGTGCTCGTCCAGTACCCCGGCGCCTCCGGCCGCCTGCGTGACTTCCGCGCGGTCGCCGAGGCGGCCCACGCCTCCGGCGCCCTCGTCGTGGCCGCCGCCGACCTGCTGGCGCTCACGCTCGTCGCCGCGCCCGGTGAGCTGGGCGCCGACATCGCCGTCGGCTCCTCCCAGCGCTTCGGCGTCCCGCTCGGCTTCGGCGGGCCGCACGCCGCGTACATGTCGGTGCGCGAGGGCCTGCAGCGGCAGATGCCCGGCCGCCTGGTCGGCGTCTCCGTCGACGCCGACGGCGACCCCGCCTACCGGCTGGCGCTGCAGACCCGCGAGCAGCACATCCGCCGCGAGAAGGCCACCAGCAACATCTGCACCGCCCAGGTGCTGCTCGCCGTCATCGCCGGCATGTACGCCGTCTACCACGGGCCCGAAGGGCTGCGCCGCATCGCCGCCCGGACCCACCGGCACGCCGCCGCCCTCGCCGAGGCGCTGCGCCGCGGCGGCGTCGAGGTCGTCCACGGCGAGTTCTTCGACACCGTGCTGGCCCGCGTCCCCGGCAAGGCCGCCGACGTCGTACGGCTGGCGGCCGAGCGCGGCGTCAACGTGTGGCCCGCCGACGCCGACCACGTCGCCGTCGCCTGCTCCGAGACCACCACCGCCGACCACCTGGAGCGGGTCGCGTCGGCCTTCGGCGAGACGCTCGGCCACGAGTCCGCCTCCCGCGCCGACCTGGACGCCCTGGTCGCCGACGAGGGCCTCGACCGGCTGCCCGCCGGGCTGGCCCGCGAGTCCGGCTACCTCACCCACCCGGTCTTCCACAGCCACCACTCCGAGACCGCGATGCTGCGCTACCTGCGCAGGCTCCAGGACAAGGACATCGCGCTCGACCGGTCCATGATCCCGCTCGGCTCCTGCACGATGAAGCTCAACGCGAGCACCGAGATGGAGCCGATCACCTGGCCCGAGTTCGCCGCGATCCACCCCTACGCGCCGATCGAGCAGGCCGCCGGCTACGTCGAGCTGGTCGAGACGCTGGAGCGCTGGCTGGCCGAGATCACCGGCTACGACGCGGTCTCCATCCAGCCCAACGCCGGGTCCCAGGGCGAGCTGGCCGGGCTGCTGGCCATCCGCGCCTACCACCAGGCCAACGGCGACACCGGCCGCGACGTGTGCCTCATCCCGTCCTCCGCCCACGGCACCAACGCCGCCAGCGCCGTCATGGCCGGCATGCGCGTCGTCGTCGTGGCCTGCGACTCCGAGGGCAACGTCGACCTGGACGACCTCGACGCCAAGATCGACAAGCACCGCGGGACGCTCGCCGCCATCATGGTGACCTACCCGTCCACGCACGGCGTGTACGAGGAGGCCATCACCGAGATCTGCGCCAAGGTCCACGACGCCGGCGGCCAGGTCTACGTCGACGGGGCCAACCTCAACGCGCTGGTCGGCCTGGCCAAGCCCGGCGAGTTCGGCGCCGACGTGTCCCACCTCAACCTGCACAAGACGTTCTGCATCCCGCACGGCGGCGGCGGGCCCGGCGTCGGCCCCGTGGCCGTCCGCGAGCACCTCGCCGGCTACCTGCCCGGCCACCCGCTGCACGACGGCTCGCCGGTCGGCCCGGTCTCGGCCGCCCCGTATGGCTCGGCCGGCATCCTGCCGATCTCCTGGGCGTACATCCGCATGATGGGCTCCGACGGGCTCACCGCGGCCACCGAGCAGGCCATCCTGTCGGCCAACTACCTCGCGCGGCGCCTGGCCCCCCACTTCCCGGTCCTCTACACCGGGCGCGGCGGGCTGGTGGCGCACGAGTGCATCATCGACCTGCGCCAGATCACCAAGGAGACCGGCGTCACCGTCGACGACGTCGCCAAGCGGCTCATCGACTACGGCTTCCACGCGCCGACCATGTCGTTCCCCGTCGCGGGCACGCTCATGATCGAGCCGACCGAGAGCGAGGACGTCGCCGAGCTCGACCGGTTCGCCGACGCCATGATCGCCATCCGCGCCGAGATCGCCAAGGTGGCCTCCGGCGAGTACGACAACACCGACAACCCGCTGCGCAACGCCCCGCACACCGCCGAGGCCGTCACCGCCGACGAGTGGACCCACCCCTACACCCGCACCGAGGCCGCCTACCCGGTGTCCTCGCTGCGCGACGGCAAGTACTGGGTGCCGGTACGCCGCATCGACCAGGCCTACGGTGACCGCAACCTGGTCTGCTCCTGCCCGCCCCTGGAGGCGTACGAGGACTGACGTCCCCTCCGAGAGGCCCCTTCCCGCACCGGCGGGCAGGGGCCGCTACGGCGGCCCGTCCGGGGTGGTTCACGGATGCTCGGGAGCACCGAGCAGGCCGCGGTTGTATGCCTCCGCGACCGCGGCGGCACAGTCGTTGACGTCGAGCTTCGCATAGACGTTGAGCAGGTGCGTCTTGACCGTGGCCTCGGTGATGAACAGCCGGGCGGCCGCCTCCCGGTTGGTGTGGCCGCCCGCGACCAGGCGCAGCACCTCCAGCTCGCGCCGGCTCAACGGGCCGGTCGACGGCGCCGGGGCGCGCAGCCGACTCATCAGGCGGGCAGCCACCGAGGGCGAGAGCGCGGCCTCGCCGCGGGCGGCCGAGCGCACGGCGCGCAGCAGCTCGTCCCGCGGTGCGTCCTTGAGCAGGTAGCCGGTGGCGCCGGCCTCGATCGCGGGGAGCACGTGGCTGTCCGTGTGGTCGTCGGCGATGAGCAGCTTGATCGGGTCACTCACGAACGCACCTCCGGCGCCTCGGCGGGCAGGCAGGCCGAGATCCCGGTCCCACCCCCCACCTCCGATTCGATCTGCAACGTGCCCGACAACGCCTCGATCCGCTGCCGCATCGCCACCAGCCCGAAGCCCCCGTCCCGCTCGACCCGGGCGGCCGGGTCGAAGCCGCGGCCGTCATCGCGGACGTCGAGGGCCACCTGGTGGTCCATGTAGGAAAGGGTGAGACCGACGCGGGTGGCGGTGCCGGCATGCCGGGCGACGTGACCATCGTCGCGTCGTGCCGGAGCACGATCACCGCCACCAGTGTCAGCAGGCTGACCGCGGCGTACCCGCTGGGGGATCCCCGGGGAATGCAGGGTGTCGCGGGGGTGCGGTTCCCGTGGCCGCCAGGCCAACCGGGACAAGTCGGCAGACATGATCGCCGGAAGTCGTTAGGCTCGGTCCGATCGTCGCCGAAGGAGCCATCTTTGACGTCCTCAGAGCTGCGGAACCCGCCTCTCGACACCGCCCGCCGCCTGGCCGAGGACGGCGACCTCGAGGGCGCCGCCGCCATCCTGTCCGAGCTGGCGGCCGACCCCGACGGGCCCGACCGGGCGCAGGCCGCCGTGGGCCTGGCCGTGGTGCTGGAGGAGCGCGGCGACCTCGACGGCGCCCGTGCCGCGGCCCGGGCCGCGCTCGCCACCGGCCACCCCGAGTACGCGGCGCAGGCGGCCTGCCACCTGGCGCAGGGCTTCGAGCGGGAGGGCCGGGCCGAACAGGCGCGCGGCGCGTGGCAGGCCGTGCTGGGACTCGGCACCGCCGCGTACGTGCCGCTGGCCCACCTCGCGCTGGCCCGGCTCGCCGTACAGGCCGGAGCCCTGGACGAGGGTGAGGCGTCGCTGCGCGAGGCCGGCGCGGCGGCGGTGGCGGCCGGCGACGACGAGACGGCCGCGCACGCCGCGCAGCAGCTCGCCGTCCTGATGCTGGAGCGCGGCGAGCCGGGGGAGGCGGCGGAGGTGCTCCTCGACGCGCTGGAGGCCGCTCCGGCCGAGGTGGCGCCGCGGCTGCGGGTCCAGCTCGGGATCGCGCACCTGGAGATGGCGTGCGCCGAGTTCGCGGGGGCCGTCGAGGACGGCGCCGACGCGGGGACGAGCGCCCTCGCCATCGAACTGCTGGCCCGCACGCTTCCCTTACGGGGGCGGGACGACGACGCCGAGCACGTCTGGGCGTACGGGCTGGACCACGAGGACGAGACGCTGGCCGCCGACGTCCGTCTCCGCCGCGACCGCGACACCTGACGACCCGCTCCGGGCGGGCCGGGTGGGGCCCGGTGGACCGGGGGGAGCCGGTCGGCAGCAGGCCGGCGTCCGGCCTGTCCGCGGCGGGGTCAGGTCACGAGCAGGCGAAGACCGAGCTCCGCCGCGTCGAGAGCGACGAGGTCGCGGTTGCGTTCGGCCCACCGGCCTGAGACAAGGTCATCACGGAGGCTGCGCACCGCCCGCCGCTCGGCCTCCGGCCCGACTCTGGCCCACACCGACACTCCACGACGCACACGATCATCCAGGTACGCCTCGGGGCGGCGCCAGTGGGCCTCGAAGAAGCCGTCAGCGCAGTCCCACGGAACGAGTACGGGCTCCGTGCGAGCTCCGATCGCGTCGGCCATCTCGGTCAGCGAGGGCCGGCCGGCCAGGAGGCCGGCGACCTCAGGCAGGTAGTCGCGAGTGAGCCAGAACCGACGACGCCATCCGGTGTCACTGTCGTCGCACGTGAACACCACCACGCGGCGGGCCACGCGCCGCAGCTCGCGCAGCCCGGCAATGGGGTCCCGCCAGTGATGAACGGTGCTGACGGCCATCGCGGCGTCGAAGGACTGGTCCTCGAACGGGAGGCTCTCCGCGTCGGCGGCCACGCACGGCGCCGCGTCCGCGGGGCGCTGCGCCCGCATCAGCGCCGACGGTTCCACGGCGGTGACGTCGCGCCCGGGCGGCTCGTAGGAGCCGGTGCCGGCCCCGACATTCACCACCGTCCGCGCATCGCCGAGCGCGGCCCAGATCCTCGCGGCGATCCGCGGATCGGTGCGCCGCGTCACGGTGTAAGCGGCTCCGATGGTGTCATACAGCTGAGCACTGGACATGTCGCTGCCTCCCTGACGGGGGCCATCCCCACGCCCCGCGCATGGGCCGGCGTCATCGTGCTGGATCCTCGGTGTTCTTCCCTCGACGCTGTGATGATCGCCGCTGCTCGTCCGGGGGTCAAGGTCGATCCTCATCGGCCTCGCCCGCGGGCGCCGCGGCCCGGCCCGCTCCCGGCACCGGAGGACCGGGCCGCGTGGGCCGCGATCATCACGAGTCGGGATACCTCTCGGTCTGCCTGCTTCCCGCCCGTGACTCGTCCGTAAGCTGGGGGTGTGTCCCCCGCACTGGTCCTGCTCGACGGCGTTCGATGGCGGGGCGTGCGCGTCGTCGGCGATCGCGCGCAGACCCTGCTGGCGGTGCTCGCCATGTGCGGGCGTGCGGGGGTCGGTGACGAGCGCCTGGTCGAGGAGTTGTGGCCCGGCGAGGCGCCGGCCAACCCGACCAAGGCGCTGCAGGTGGTCGTCTCGCGGACCAGGGCGGCGACCTGCGCCGATGCCGTCGTACGGATCCCGCGTGGTTACCGCCTCGGGCTGCCCGCCGGTCAGGTGGACGCGCTGCTGCTCGGCGCGCTGGTGGAACAGGCACGGGCCGCACTGGCCGAGGACGACACGGCGCTCGCGCGTCGCCACGCCGAAGAGGCCATGGGTCTCATGGCCGGCGGCCTGGTCGGCGCCACGGGTGCGCTCGCTGAGCTGAGGGCCGCCGCCGCGGGACGGGTGTCCGAGGCGCGACGGGTGGCGGCGATCGCGCAGGGCCGCAGCGGCGCCCACGACAAGGCGCTGCCGCTGCTGGAGGAGGCCGCGGCCGATCGGCCGCACGACGAGGAGCTGCTCGCCTGCCTGCTGCGCAGCGAGGCCGCCGTACGTGGTGCCGCCGCGGCTCTGGAGCGCTACGAGCGCTACCGCGCGGACCTGGTGGCGCGGCTCGGCACGGACCCGGGGCCTGAGCTCGTCCGCGTCCACGCCGCGCTCCTCGCCGCGGATCGGCCGGTCCGCGAGGGCATCCTGTACGACGGGTCCTCGCTGCTCGGCCGCGACGGCGACATCCGTGCGGTGCACGCCCTGTTGCAGACCAACCGGGTGGTCTCCATCGTCGGCTCCGGCGGGCTGGGCAAGACGCGGCTGGCTCATGTCGTCGGCCGGAACGCCGCGCAGCCCGTCGCCCACTTCGTCGAGCTCGTCGGCGTCTCCTCGCCGGAGGGCGTGGTGGGCGAGGTCGGCTCGGCGCTCGGGGTCCGGGACTCGGTCAGCGGGCGTCGTGGCCTGAGCGCCGAGCGGCGCTCCGACGTTCGCGCCCGCATCGCCCAGCATCTCGACCAGGCCCCGGCGCTGCTGATCCTGGACAACTGCGAGCACGTGATCGAGGCCGTGGCCGACCTGGTGGCGTTCCTGACCGTGACGACCCGCGACCTGCGGGTGCTCATCACCTCGCGCTCCCCGCTGTCGATCCCCGCCGAACGCGTCCACCCGCTCGGCGAGCTGCTCACGGATGACGCGGTGGAGCTGTTCCGCCAGCGCGCCACGGCCGCCCGCCCGGACGTCCGGATCGACGAGGGAGTGGTCGCGGACGTCGTCGCGCGCCTCGACGGGCTGCCGCTCGCGATCGAGCTGGCCGCGGCCAAGGTGCGGGTGATGTCGGTGGAGGAGATCGCGCGGCGTCTGGCGGACCGGTTCGCTCTCCTGCGCGGCGGGAACCGTGCGGCCCCCGACCGGCACCAGACGCTGCTCGCGGTCATCGACTGGTCGTGGAACCTGCTGGACGAGCCGGAACGGCGGGCGCTGCGGTGGTTGTCGCTGTTCGGCGACGGCTTCACGCTGGCCGCGGCCGAACACGTACTCGGCACGGACGCCCTGCATGTCGTGGACGCGCTGACCGCGCAGTCGATGCTGAGCGTCCGCGAGACGACGTACGGCCTCCGCTACCGGATGCTGGAGACCGTCAGAGAGTTCGGGCGGATGCGGCTGAAGGAGGCCGGCGAGGAGGCGCCCGCTCGGGCGGCGCAGCGGGCCTGGGCGACGGCGTACGCCCTCGCACACGCGTCCGAGCTGTTCAGCCCGGCGCAGTTCGCGGCGGCCGACGCGTTGCACGCCGAGGAGAGCAACCTCGCCGAACTGCTCAGGCAGGCGCTCGGCGAGGCCGATCCCGCCACGACGGTGCAGTTGCTGGTCGGCATCGGCGGGCTGTGGTCGATCCGCGGTGACCATTCCCGGGTCTTCGCGCATCGGCTCGCGATCAGCCAGGTCGTCACCGGCTGGACGCCGCCGCCACAGCTCATCGAGGTGGCCAGGGCCGCCATGCTGATCACGATCATGAACATCATGATCATCGCCGACCGGAGCGTCGATCCGGTGCGGGACCTCCTCCGCAGGTTGCCCGTCACCGACGCGACGGATTCCCGCGTGGCGGCGATGGCCACGGTGATGCTCGCGTGCGACACGACCGACGTCGTCGAGCTGCACCGCAGGCTGGCGGAGCTGTGCCGCAGCGACGACCGTGACGTGGTCCTGGCGGCGACGCAGACGAGCGTCCATTCCCTGGAGAACATAGGAGACGTGACCGGGGCGATCGAGGCCGGCGAGCGGGTGCTGGCGATGCTCGGCGAGGATCAGGGGCCCTGGTTGGCCGCCATCATGCACGCGGAGCTGGCCCACCTGAGCATGAACCTCGGCGACCGCAGGAAGGCGGTCGGACACGCGCGTACCGCCATCCCGGTGCTGAGCCGGGTCGGCGCCACCGACGACGAGACCCAGCTCCGCTCGGTGTTGCTGATGTCCGCGCTCACCGACGGCGACCTCGGCGCCGCGGAGGCCGAGTTCGCCGAGATCGCGCCGGTCAACGACGGCGAGACGGTGCTCGGCGGGGTCTCGATCGTCTCGTTGTGCGCGGCCGAGCTCGCCCTCGCCCGCGGCGAGACGGCCGCCGCGCTGGCGGAATGCCGGCTGGCCGTCCGGCGGGCCCGCGGTCTGCGCCTGCCCGGAGTGCCGGAGGGGGGAGCGACGCCGTGGACGATCATCGCGGAGTCGGTCACCCTGACGGCGTTCGCGTACCACGCCGGGCCGGAGGACGTCCGGTACGGCGAGGAGCTGTTCTCCGCCATGCGGGGCTACGACCTGCTGGACCTGGGCAGCCCCATCCTCGACTACCCGCTGTGCGGCTCCTTGCTCTTCGCGCTCGGCGCCTGGGGGCTGCTGCGGGGAGCGATGCCTCCCCGCGACGCGATCGTGCTGCTGGTGCTGGCCGAGCGGTTCGCGTACAACAACAGCATGCCCAGCATGACCTGGGAGCGGATCGAACCGTACGCGGAGCGGGCCGCGCCCGGGACGATCGCTCTCGTGCGGGCCGGGTACGGCGACCGGCGCGGCCCCGAACTGCTCGGCGAGGCGCGGAGCCTCGTCGAGCGGGTCCGCGGCCGCGGCGGGCGCGGGTCACATGTGCCGCTTGTAGCTGCGTACCGACAGCGGGGCGAAGATCGCGATGACGACCAGGCACGCCAGGAGCGTCCAGCCCACCTCTCCACTGACGAGGGCGCTGTTGGCCAGGTCGCGGGCGGCCGTGACCAGGTGTGAGACCGGGTTGACCCGTACGAACGCGGCCAGCCAGCCGGGCAGGGTCTCGACGGGGACGAACGCGTTCGACAGGAACGTCAGCGGGAACAGGATCATCATGGAGATGCCCTGCACGGCCTGGGCGCTCCGGGAGATCGTGCCGACCCAGGTGAAGACCCACGCCAGCGACCAGCCCGTGAAGATCGCCAGCAGGATCGCGCCGAGCACGCCGCCCACCCCGCCGCCCGGGCGGTAACCCATCATCAGGCCCATGGCGAAGGTCAGAGTGGCCGCGATCGCGTAACGCAGCAGGTCGGCCACCATCGGGCCGGCGAGCGGCGCGATCCGGGCGATCGGCAACGACTTGAAGCGGTCGAAGACGCCCTTCTCCATGTCCTCGCGCAGTTGCGTGCCCGTGGCCATGCACGTCGTCAGCACGGTCTGGGCGAGGATTCCGGGGACCATCAGGGGGAGGTAGCTCTTCACGTCGCCGGCGATGGCGCCGCCGAAGATGAAGGCGAACATCGCCGTGAACAGGATGGGCTGCAGCGCCACGTCGAAGAACTGCTCCGGGTTGCGGCGCATCTTCTTGAGCGCCCGCCACGCCATCGTCAGGGTCTGGCCGAGGGTCTCCGCCACGGAGACGCGCCGCCGGGCGGCGGCCACGCGGTCAGTGGCCCGGACCGTCTCACGCGCGGGTGCGATCACGGTGCTCATCGGTTCTCCTTCGTGCCGGTCTCGCCGTCGTCCGTCCTGCGATCCGGCTCCCGGCCCGCATCGTGGCCCGGCTCGTGGCCGGTCTCGTGGCCCGTCTCGTGGCCCGTGAGGGCGAGGAACACCTCGTCCAGGCTGGGCTTGGCCACGCTCACCGAGGAGATCGACACCCCGGCGGTGCGCAGCGCGATCAGCACGTCCGCGGCCAGGTCGGCCTGGTCGAGGGCGACGTTGAGGCGGCCCTGCTCCGGGCTGAGGACCGGGTCGGAGCCGAGGACGCGCCGCACGACCTCCACGGCGGCGGGCACCTCGCCCGGCTCGGCGAGCAGCAACTGGAGGGTGGAGTTGCCGACCGCGGTCTTCAGCTGGTCGGGGGTGCCCTCGGCGACCTTGCGGCCGTGGTCGATGACCGCGACGCGATCGGCGAGCTGGTCGGCCTCGTCCAGATACTGCGTGGTCAGCAGCACCGTGCAGCCGTCGGCGACGAGGCCGCGGATGGTGTCCCACATCTGGCCGCGCGTGCGCGGATCGAGCCCGGTGGTCGGCTCGTCGAGGAAGATCAGCGGTGGCCTGGTGATCAGGCTGGCCGCCAGGTCGAGGCGCCGGCGCATGCCGCCGGAGAACTGCGCGATCGGCTTGTCGGCCGCCTTCTCCAGGCCGAACTGGCCCAGCAGCTCGCTGGCGATGCGCCGGGCACTCGGCCCGGCGATGCCCTGCAGGCGGCTGAACAGCCAGAGGTTCTCGCGGGCGGTCAGGTTCTCGTCGACAGAGGCGTACTGTCCGGTGACGCCGACCAGCTGGCGGATCACGTGCGGGTTGCCGGCCACGTCGACCCCGAAGATCTCGGCCCGGCCCGCGTCGATCGTCAACAGGGTGGCCAGCATCCGTAGGGTGGTGGTCTTGCCGGCGCCGTTCGGGCCGAGGACGCCGAAGATCTCACCGGTGCGTACGTCGAGGTCGATCCCGTCGACGGCGCGGTTCCGGCCGAACGTCTTCACCAGCCCTTCGGTGCGTACGGCCAGATCGGTGCCCCCGCCGGGGGCCGGGCCGCCCCCGGTACGTCCGAGTTCTGTGATGCTCATGGCCTCACTCTCGGCGGCGCCGGTTTCACGGCACCCTCGACCGGGTTTCACCGGTTTCAGAGAGCTGCCGACAAGGGCCGGTGGTGGGTCCGGGGGCCGGTCGTGGTGCGGGGCCCGATACGGTTCTCGCATGGAGGTCATGACGCCGCGCGGGCCCGCGTCGGTGCAGGTGGACGATGCCGAGAGGCCCCGGTTGCTGCTCGTGCTGACCCACGGGTCGGCCGGGGGAGTGGACGCGCCCGACCTGCTGGCCGTGCGCGACGCCGCCCTCGCGGCGGGGGCCAGCGTGGCTCGGGTGACGCAGCCGTTCAGGCTCGCCGGGGCCCGCGCTCCGGGCTCGGCGGCCCGGCAGGACGAGGCGTGGTGCGCCGTGCTGGCCGAGCTGCGATCGAAGGCGCCGGGCCTGCCGCTGGTGCAAGGTGGCCGGAGCAACGGGGCGCGGGTCGCCTGCCGTACCGCCAAGGACGTCGGGGCGGCGGCGGTGGTCGCCCTCGCGTTCCCGCTGCACCCGCCCGGCAAGCCGGAACGCTCGAGAGCCGACGAGCTGCGCGGGGCGGGTGTGGACGTGCTCGTGGTGAACGGGGACCGCGATCCGTTCGGGGTGCCGGACGCCGCCGACGCGGCACGGCTCGTGGTGCTGCCGGGGGAGGGGCACGACCTGAAGAAGGACCCCGCCCGGGTCGGCGAGGTGGTCGCCGACTGGATCATGTCGTACGCCTGACCGGACGTCCGGACGGCCCGCGCACAGGTGGACGACCCGCGTAGGGGTGGGAGCGGACACTCTGCCCGGTGCAGGACGCCGCGGAGCGGCCGGGTCGCGGGTGTGGCCGGGATGGTGACCGGGCGGCGCGTGCCCGGTGACCTCAGGCCCGTGACTTCAGGACTATGACTACAGGACTGTGACTTCAGGCCTGGTGACCTCAAGCCCGTGACTTCAGGCCCGTGACGTCAGGACTATGACTTCTGTGACTTCAGGACTGTGACGGCAGAACCGTGATGGCAGAACCGTGACCTCGGAGGGCCAGGTCTGAAGAGTCCTGGACGGGAGGACCGTGGTCCGGAGCCGATATCCGGCTCGCCGTGATCTGGAGGGCCGTGTGGCCTCGTCTCGTGCGGCGTGTCGCTCAGGCGGCGCCCACGACGGGGCGGTGCGGGGCGATGGCGGTGCCGCCCGGCAGCAGCTCCCCGGTGTCCTCGAACAGGACCACGCCGTTGCAGAGAAGACTCCACCCCTGTTCGGGGTGGCACGCGACGGTGCGTGCGGCCTCACGGTCGGGCGCCTCGGCGGACGGACAGACCGGGTCGTGCGGGCACATCGGCGTGCCTCCGATATCTCGTGAAAAGCCCCCGTGGCACGGGAGCGGCTCGGGCTGTTGGACCTAGCAAGTGTGCGACGCATGTCACATAATCCGACATAGTCCGTTCGGACTGTTAGAGGAGGATGCGCGGATGGTGTGACCCTCGACACAGCGTGCCTTATGCAGGATAACGGTCCAAGCTCGACACGCCACTAGGTTCGCAACCCTTTGCCCGATCGCTGCGCGAGATCTCGACGAATGCCGCCTTTTCGTGCGGGACGGCGGCCGGCGAGCTCCGGGCCGCCGGCGGTCAGGGGAGCGCGGCGGGCCGCAGTGGCCCTTCTAGGCGGGCAGGCCTTTGAGCAGCGCGTCCAGGCCCCGCTCGAAGTCGGCGTCGGCGCGCTCGTCGCGGCGTATCCACTCGTCCACCTCGGGGTCGGCCCAGCCCGACTGCTGCACCTCCACCGCGACGCTGCCGAAGACGAAGGCCCGCAGCGTCCGCACCGCCTCGGCGGCGTCGGGCAGGCCCGCCTCGGCGAGCTGGTCCGTCTGCTCCCGGATGGAGATCGCGGTGCCGCCCTTGGGCGGCTTGGTCAGCGCGAGCGCCAGCACGCCCGGGTGGTCGCGCAGCAGCTCGCGGCCGGCCCGGCACCACGCCCGGGCGGTGTCCTGCCACGTCGTCCCGGGCTCGACGTGGATGGCGGTGACGTGCTCGGCCAGCGCGTCCATCAGCGCCTCCTTGCCGAGCGGCAGGTGATGGTAGATGGCCATGGCCTCCACCTGCAGGGCGTCGCCGAGCCGGCGCATGGTGAGCCGGCGCAGGCCCTGCGTGTCGGCGATGTGCAGCGCGGTCTCGATGATGCGCTCACGGGACAGGGGAACGGGCGGCCTCTTGGCGGGCATGCGGTGATCTTACTATGTAAAGGCGGTTGCCGTGGTCCGATGACGTGGTGTGTCGCGGAGAGGCGTACCCTTGTCGCGAACAACAGAGCGACTTGCGCGAAGGGGCAGAGCCGATGGCGTTTTTCCGTCCGCGGGTGAGCCGGGAGGCCGAGGTCCGCTACCACGCGGATCTGGAGATCTCCAAGAGCTATCCCGAGCTGCTGGAGAAGGCCAGGCAGGCCGAGCGGACGCTGCGTGAGCTGCGCGCCGCCGACGCGGACGAGGTGGAGCTGCTGGGCGCCGGTCTGGCGTTCGACAAGGCGCTGACCGAGGCGCTGCGGGGCGCCGAGGCGGGGCAGCGGTCCACGTTCGGTGTCCGGGCGTACGACGACCGCATCGCCCGCCGCAAGGCCAGGGCGACGCCCGCGGGGGCGATGTGGACGGCCGAGGTCGACCGGCTGCGCACGCTCCGCGAGGAGAACCGCATGTGGGGCATCCCCCGCATCCCGCGCCCGGTCCCCGCGGTCCGCTAGCGACCCGTTCCGACGGGTACGGCCGCCACGCAAGGTGGGCCCGTCGAGGCGGACCGGCACTACCGGCCTGGCGCTACCAGCCCGGCACTACCGGTCCGCACTACCGGCCTGGCACCAACCAGCCCCGCACTACCGGCCTGGCACCACCAATCCGGCACTACCGGCCTGCCACTACCGGTCCGCACTAGCGGTCCACACTGCCGGTCCGGCGAGGCAGTCCGGTGGTGCGGGCCGGCGGTTCGGCAGCGCGCGACCCGTTAGGTCCGCTGCGTCGGCCGGCACCCACAGGCGCTGGCGACCCCGGAGGGACCGCGGTCCCGTGCGCGCCGGTCGGCGGCCCTGGCGGCTTCGCCTGCGAGCCGCGCCGCACGCGTTGTCACGCCGCGTTGCCCACCACCCGTTGCGGCGTGATCCGGATCACCACGCGCACCGCTTCCGGAGGCAGCCGAAGGTACTCCTCGCCGGCCCCTTCGCCCTCGTACTTCTCCGCCAGCTCCACCGCCAGCCGCCTGCCCTCGTCCTCGGTGACCGTCGCCGCCCCGCGGATCTCGACGTACCTCTCAGGGTCCGAAAGGTCGAACACGCTGAGGCTGGCGCGCGGGTCCCGCTCCAGGTTGACGACCTTGCGCCTTCCGGCCTGGGAGGAGATGACCACCTCGTCGCCGTCGGTGCCGACCCAGACGACCGAGGTCTGCGGGCTGCCGTCGGGGTTGAGGGTGGCGAGGACGCCGATGTTGGCGGCGTCGAGGATCTGCTTGGCGGAGTCGCTGAGGGTGACGCTCATGATCGGCAGCTTAACGTCACGCCGCAGTACGGAGGCCAGGAGGAGGACCAGCCCGGCCGCCGGGGCCAGCGCGAGGGCGGCGGAGCGCGGTGTGCGCGGCGCGGTCGACGTGCGCGGCGGGTGCGGGCGGCTGCAACGAAGGTGGCAGCATCCGGCGGGGCTCCGGCAAGGGCGTATCGGGTGGGCGCATCCCCGTGTGGCCGGGCGGGCGGGCGGCTGGGGCGTCGGCGGCCTCGGCCGGGTCTCTGGGCGCCGGCCTGAATGCCGCCGAGGTCCGCCCGCCCAGTTCCAGGCGGGTGCAGGCATGACGCAAGCCCCGCGGAGAGGCGGGGCTTTCGGGGTGCGTCGGGTGGTGGCCTGACCGGGTGGCGGCTTGACCGGCCGTCGTCAGCGCGTGACGGCGGGCGGTCCGCCGCCGGGGGTCAGCTGGCCCAGTCGAGCAGCGGGCGGGTGTTGCTCGGGTGGCGCAGCTTGGACAGCGACTCCTTCTCGAGCTGGCGGATGCGCTCCCGGGTCAGCCCCAGGTGCTTGCCGATCTCGTCGAGGGTGTGCGGCTTGCCGTCCACCAGGCCGAACCGCAGCGCCATGATCTTCGACTCGCGCGGCGAGAGGTTGTCGAGGACGCCCCGCAGCTGGTCGCCCAGCAGCTGGCGGTCGACGATCTCGGACGCCTCGGGGGAGTCGACGTCCTCGATGAGGTCGCCGATCGTGGTCTCGCCGTCCTCACCGATCGTCGCGTTCAACGAGATCGGCTGGCGGCTGGTGCGCAGCAGCTCCTCGATCTGGTCGGGCGTCCTGTCCAGCTCCTTGGCCAGCTCCTCGGGCGTGGGCTCGCGGCCCAGGCGCTGGTGCATGTCGCGCTCGATGCGCGACAGCTTGGACAGCATCTCCAGCACGTGGACCGGCAGCCGGATCGTCCGCGCCGAGTCGGCGAAGCCGCGCTGTATGGCCTGGCGGATCCACCACATGGCGTACGTGGAGAACTTGAAGCCCTTGGTGTAGTCGAACTTCTCGACCGCCCTGATGAGGCCCAGGTTGCCCTCCTGGACCACGTCGAGCAGCGACATGCCGCGGTCGGTGTACTTCTTGGCGACCGAGACGACCAGCCGGAGGTTGGCCTCCAGCATGTGGTCCTTGGCGTCCCTGCCGTCCTGGACGACCAGGTCGAGGTCGTCGCGGGCGGCGGGGGACAGGGTCGGGTCGGTCTCCAGCTTGTACTCGGCGTACAGGCCGGCCTCGATGCGCCGGGCCAGCTCGACCTCCTGGGCGGCGGTCAGCAGCGTGCGGCGGCCGATGGACTTGAGGTACGTGTGGACCGAGTCGCCCATGACCGACTGGGTGTCATCGAGGTCGATGACCTCGTTCTCCAGCTCGGGCTCCTCGGAGCCCATGGCGAGGGCGTCGGGGTCCGGCTCGGCGTCGGCGGACGCCTGGACCTCCGGGGCGGCCTTCACCGCGGGCCCGGTGGTGGAGCCGCCCGCGGACCTGCCGGTGGATCGGGTCGTGGACCTGCCGGTGGATCCGGTGGGCTTCGCGGAGACGGGCGCGTCGTCGTCGGTGGGGGAGTCGGCCGAGGGAACGGCCGAGATGTCGGTCTTGGACTCGGCGACGCCGGAGCCGGTAGACTTCGGCTTGGCCGGGCGCTTGGTCGTGGTCTTCCTCGCGGTCGTGCGGGCGGGCCTGCCGAGGGACGGCTCGTCCTCCGCGGCCAGGCTGACACCCGCCTCGGTGAGCTCGCGCAGGATCGACCGGCCTTCGGCAGGATTGATCCCGGCCTCGGCGAACGCGTGACGCAGTTCCGCGAGAGAAAGGTGACCCTGTCCTCGCCCTCGGTCAAGGAGCTGGTCGAGGGTCGCGGGTGGGGTCGCCACGGCGGTTCGGGGCATGAGGACACCTCCTCCATACGGAGTCAAAGCAATCAGGCAGATTGTGGTGGGGCGGCACGTGCCGCTCGGCGCACCAGTATCAATAACGCGATTTGCCGTTATTTGTTCCCGTTGGGACGAAAAGGGGCGGACCGCCTCTTCGGCGGCCCACCCCGCGTACGGTGCCGGGCGGGCGGCTAGTAGCCGCTGACCTGGCCCGGGTCGCCGTCGGGGGTCACTCCTGAGGGGCCCTCGGTGACCTTCCCGGGCTCGCCCTCGGGCATCGGCATGGGCTCGGCGCCCTCCATGCGCTCGTCGGTCCAGTAGTCGAGGACCGCGTCGGGGTCGGGGTTCACATCCTTGGACACCACCACGTCGGGCGTGGACTCCGGAGAGGCCGACTCCCCGGCGAGCTCGGCCACGCGGGAACCGTCCACCTCCATCACCGCCCTGGTCTCCTTGGCGACCTGTTCGAGCCTGCCCGCCGAGGCGGCCGCCGCGACCGAGACGCCGCCGACGACGATGACGCCGACGACCACCGCGGATGCCCACATCTTGCGGGTCTGATCCATGAAGGCTCCCTCCTTGCTCTTCCCCACTATGACGCACCGGCTGGTCGTCAGGTTCCTGGGAGCGGTCCGTCCCAGGTGAAGAGGCCGCACGCGACCGGCCGAGCACAGCCGGACGGGGCGGGCGCGTGTCTAGATCTGCGAGCGCAGCCGTACGAGGTCGGGCTTGCCGTTGGGCAGCAGGGGCAGGCCGGGCGTGAGGCGCAGCTCGCGCGGCGCGGCGTAGGAGGGCAGCCGGTCGGCGCAGTAGGCGCGTAGCTGCGTCAGCGTCGGCGGGCGGGAGGGGTCGGCGGGCACCACCACGGCCACCACCACCTCGCCCCACTCGGGGTCGTCCCGGCCGACGACCGCCACGTCCGCCACCTCGGGGTGGCCCCCGAGCACCGTGGCCACGGCGCCCGCCACGACCTTCTCGCCGCCCGTGTTGATCACGTCGTCGGCCCGGCCCAGCACGCGCAGCCGTCCGCCGGACAGCTCGCCCAGGTCGGAGGTCACGAACCAGTCGCCGTCGCGCGGGACGGGCTCCCCCGAGCGGTACCCGGAGAACAGCACCGGCCCCGCCACGCGGATCCGGCCGTCCTCGCCGACCTTGACGTCCACGTGGTCGAGGGGCCGGCCGTCGTACACGCAGCCGCCGCTCGTCTCGCTCATCCCGTACGTCGTCACCAGCCGCGCGCCGAGGTCACGCGCCTCGTCCAGCAGGCGGGGGCGGGCCGCCGCGCCGCCGAGCAGGATCGTCGCGAACACCGACAGGTCGGCCCGCAGCTCGACCAGCCGGTGCAGCTGAGTGGGCACCAGCGAGACGTGGCCGGCGCCCGAGGCCAGCACCCGCTCCGGGTCGAACCTCTCGTGCACGATCGGCTCGGTCCCGGTGAGCAGCGCGCGGACGAGCACCTGGAGCCCGGAGACGTGGGATGGCGGCAGGCAGCACAGCCACCGCTCGCCCCTGGCCGCGCCGAGGCGGCGCAGGGACGCGGCGGCCGAGGCGCGCAGGGCCGCCGCCGAGAGCATGACGCCCTTGGGCGCGCCCGTGCTGCCGCTGGTGGCGATCACCACGGCGACGTCGCCCGGCACGCCGGAACCGCCCTCCAGGGACCGCCCGTTGACGTCGGAGGGCCGCAGTGCGGCGATCGCGGCGGCCTCCTGGCCCGGGGCGAGCGGCAGCACGGCCGGTCCGTCACCGCTCAGCGCGTCGCGCACCGCCGCGAACAGCTCGGGGCCCGGCGGCATGACGACGGCCCGCAACGGGCGGTCCGGATGCGACGACGTGCTCGGCATGCTCGTAAGGTTAGTGGCGACAGATCGGTACTGACGCAGTGGTGACGCAGTGGTGACGCGGTGGTGGCAGGGCGGGACGCGCGACCCGGCACGGACGGCGGCACACCCGGCAGCACGGTCGACGGCACAGGCGAGAGCACGGATGAAAGCGCGGACGTACGCGCGGACGGGAGCGCGGGCGTGGACGCGGACGGGGGCGTGACGCCCGGCACGGGCGGCGCAGCCAAGCAGACGGGCGGCGCTGCGAACAGGACGGGCGGCGGAGGGGACAAGCCGGGCGACCGGGCACCACGGGAGCTGACCCGTGCCCCCGTGGTGTTCCGGATCCCGATGCCCACCCGGTTCCGCGGGCAGACCGTCAGGGAGGGCGTGCTGCTGCGCGGCCCCGCGGGGTGGGGCGAGTTCTCGCCGTTCCCCGAGTACGGGCCGCGCGAGTGCGCCCGCTGGCTGGCGTGCGCCCATGAGGCCGCCTTCGAGGGCTGGCCGGCGCCGGTCCGCGACACCGTCCCGGTCAACGCCACGGTCCCGGCCGTCCCGGCCGAGCGGGCGTTCGAGCTCGTACGGGCGTCCGGCTGCGCCACCGCGAAGGTCAAGGTGGCCGAGCCCGGCCGGCCGTTCGCCGACGACCTGGCCAGGGTGGAGGCCGTGCGCGACGCCCTCGGCCCGTCCGGGCGGCTGCGCGTGGACGCCAACGGCGCCTGGAGCGCCGACGAGGCGGTGCGGCGGCTGAAGGAGCTCGACCGGTTCGACCTGGAGTACGCCGAGCAGCCGTGCGCCACCCTGGAGGAGCTGGCCCTGGTGCGGCGGGCCTGCGATGTGCCGATCGCCGCCGACGAGTCGATCCGCCGCGCCGAGGACCCGCTGCGCGTGCGGGCCGCCGAGGCCGCCGACATCGCCGTGGTCAAGGTTCAGCCGCTCGGCGGGGTGCGGCAGGCGCTGCGCGTCGTGGAGGCGTGCGGGCTGCCGGCCGTCGTGTCGAGCGCGGTCGAGACGTCCGTGGGTCTGGCCGCCGGCCTGGCGCTGGCCGCGGCGCTGCCCGAGCTGCCGTACGCGTGCGGGCTGGGCACGATGGCGCTCCTGGCCGGCGACGTCACCGCCGACCCCCTCACGCCGGTCGGCGGGGCGCTGACCGTGCGGCGGCCCGAGGTGGACGAGCGGGCCCTGTCAGAGTTCGCCATCGAGTCGCCCTGGTGGCTCGGCCGCATGCAGGAGGCGTCCCGGTGAACCCCGCGACCGCGCTGGCCACGGTGCTCGTCGACGAGCTGGTGCGCTGCGGCCTGACCGACGTCGTGCTCGCGCCCGGCTCCCGGTCGGCGCCGCTGGCGTTGGCGCTGCACTCCGAGTCGCGGGTACGGCTGCACGTGCGCGTGGACGAGCGGTCGGCGTCGTTCCTGGCGCTCGGCCTGGCGCGGCGCTCGGAGCGGCCCGTCGCGCTGATCTGCTCCTCCGGCACGGCCGCCGCGAACTTCCACCCGGCCGTCATCGAGGCGAGCGAGTCCGGCGTCCCGCTGCTCGTGCTCACCGCCGACCGCCCGCCCGAGCTGCGCGGCACCGGCGCCAACCAGACCATCGACCAGATGAAGCTGTACGGCACGGCCGTCCGCTGGTTCGCCGAGGTGGGAGCGCCCGAGGATCGGCCCGGCCAGGTCGCCTACTGGCGCTCGCTGGCCTGCCGCGCCTACCAGCGCGCCGCCGGCCCCGCCGCCCCGGGGCCCGTCCACCTCAACCTCGCCTTCCGCGAGCCGCTGATCCCCGACGGCGACACCACCTGGAACGAGTCGCTCGACGGCGACGCGACCGGGCCGTGGGTGCGCACCCGCGTCGCCCCGCCGCCCGTCGCCCTGCACATCCCGCCCACCCGGCGCGGCGTGCTCGTGATCGGCGACGGCGCGGCCAACGTGCGCCGCTACGTCGCCGCCGCCGGCATGGCCGGCTGGCCGGTCCTGTCGGAGCCCAACGGCGGCGGACGCTACGGCGACCACGCCGTCTCCACCTACCACCACCTGCTGGCCACCCCGGAGTTCGCCGACACGTACGCGCCCGACGTGGTCGTGACGCTCGGCCGGCCGGGGCTGTCGCGGCCGCTGCTGTCGTGGCTGAAGCGCGCCCAGGAGCACATCGTCGTCGCCACCGACCTCGACCGCTGGCCCGACCCCACCCGCTCGGCCACCCAGGTGGCGCAGGCCGTGGAGATCCCGGTGGCCTCCGGCGACGACGGCTGGCTGCACGCCTGGCGCCACGCCGACCAGGCCGCGCGGGCGGCGGTGGACGAGGTGCTCGACACCTCGGGCACCAGTGAGCCGCGCCTGGCCCGCGACCTGGCCGACACGCTGCCCAACGGGTCCCTGCTGTTCTGCGGGTCGTCCATGCCGATCCGCGACCTCGACCAGGCCATGCGGCCCCGGCGCGGGCTGCGGCTGCTGGCCAACCGGGGCGCCTCCGGCATCGACGGGGCCGTCTCGACGGCGATGGGCGCGGCGCTGGCCCACAACGGGCCGTCGTACGCGCTGCTCGGCGACCTGTCGTTCCTGCACGACCAGAACGGCCTCGTCCTCGGGCCCCGCGAGCCGCGCCCCGACCTGTGCCTCGTGGTGGTCAACAACGACGGGGGCGGCATCTTCTCGCTGCTGCCGCAGGCGGCGCTGCGCGACCCGTTCGAGCGGGTGTTCGGCACCCCGCACGGGGTGGACCTCGGGTACGTGGCCGCCGCGACCGGCACGCCGTACCGGCTGGTGGAGGAGCTGGGGGACCTGTCCAAGGCGCTTCGGGGCGACGGGCCGCGCGTGGTGGAGGTGCGGACGGACCGGGAGGAGAACGCGGCGGTGCACGCCCGGCTGCGGGACGCCGCCCAGGAGGCGATCCGCGCGGCCCTCGCCTGAGCCCGCGCCCGGACTGGTCCTCGACCTCCCGGGCCTATGAAAGTGTACCGGCTGGCCTGTATAGTTTCGGGCATGCCGAGACCGAGTTCACGCGACCGGCTCCTGGACGCGGCGGCCGAGGTGCTGCTGTCGGACGGGGCCGAGTCGCTCACGCTGGAGGCGGTCGCGCAGCGCGCGGGCGTGTCGAAGGGCGGGCTGTTCTACCACTTCCCGACCAAGCAGGCGCTGGTCAGGGCCATGGTGGCGCGGCTCACCGACGCCTTCGACGAGGCGCTGGCGCGGGCGGGCGACGGGCCCGGCGACTTCCTGCGCGCCTACGTGGAGGCCACCGTCCCCGAGGCGCACACCCCGGAGGCGCCCGACCGGGTCACGGCCGCGCTGCTCGCCGGCGTGCTGGTCGATCCGGCGGGCCTGGAGCCGCTGCGCGAGCGGTTCGCCGCCTGGCAGGAACGGCTGACCCGCGACGGCGTGGACCCCGCCGCGGCCACCGCCGTCCGGCTGGCGGTGGACGGCTGGTGGGCCGTACGGCTGCTCGGCCTGGGTGAGCCCGACCCCGCGCTGCACGCCCGGACCCGCGCCTACCTGATGGAGCTGATCGAGCGTGCTCAGAGCGACTAAGGCGCTGATGCTGGCGACCGACGTCGGGTTCGTCGCCTATTTCACCGTCACGGGCCTCGGGCTGATCCCGCCCGAGTGGGCCTTCGCCGGGTACGCCGACCCGGTGATGGTGGCCTGGAACTGGTCGTTCCTCTGGATCGACCTGGCGGCCAGCGCCACCGGCCTGACGAGCCTCTGGCTTCTCGCACGCTCCGGCGCGGCGTCCCCGACCTCGGGGGCCGGGGTGCCGCTCATGCTCGTGTCCCTCGTGCTCACCATGGCCTCCGGGCTCATGGCGATCGCGTTCTGGACGCTGCGCGGCGACTTCTCCCTGGCCTGGTGGATCCCGAACCTCTACCTCATGCTGTTCCCGCTGCCCGCCATCGTGGCCCTGGTCGTGGCGCCGCGCGGCAGGGCCGTGGCCGGTGGCTGACCGGCTCCCGGGTGGCCGGACATCCGGCTGCGGACCGGACGTGGCGCCCGGCAGGCTGGGGCGGCGTGATCGTCAGCACGGACGAGGGTCCGGACAGGTCGCGGGTTCGTCGTGGACACTGTTGGTGATGCGCCCGCCTCGCCCCGCACGTGGCGCCCGGTCGGCGCGCCGGAGAGCACCGGAGGAGGGGGCCCGGCCGTCACGCCGGTAGGTGAGGAGCGCGCGCCGGTTCGAGGTTGGCCGTCATGCGTTCGAGGACGCTGACGGCCGTCCGGTACTCGTCGGGCGAGATGCCGGTCATCGACAGGTCGCGGAACGCGCCGACCCGCTCGGCGACACGGGCCAGGCGCTCGGCGCCCTCGGGGGTGAGGACGAGCCGGCCCGGCGCGGGGCGGGCCGCCCAGCCGCCGGTCAGCACGGCATCGATCGCGGCGGTCAGCGCGGGCGTGCCGGCGTTGGCGGCGAGCACCGACAGGACCTCTCCGTCGGTGACGCCCCGCGCCCGCTGGACGGCGTCGTGGGCTCCGGTCGCGTTCGGGGCGTCCTGGACGACGTTGAGCACCTGCCAGGAGAGCCGGGTGAGGCCGAACTCCTCCAGCATGCCGTTCATGTGGCGGGTGAGGGCCTGGTCGGCGCGGTTGAGCCAGTAGCCGATCGGTTTCATGAGGGCGTTCCCTTCGGGGGACTCAGTGGGTGGAGACGGTGGTCCCGGACGACAGGAGGGCGGGCCAGTCCTGGGCGGCGGCCCAGTCGGCGAAGCCGTGCCAGCCGACCTCCGGGTGGTCGCGGCGCAGCCCGGCGACGTCCACGTCGAGGCCGGCCTCGGTGAAGTACGCGAACATGGCGGCCAGATCGTCCGACCGCTTGCGGACGTACGCGAGGGGCACCTCCTGGTGAGTGATCGGCGCGCCGATGGCGGAGGCGAGAATCTCGGCCATCTGGCGGGGAGTGCGCTCGTCCGAGGCGATGTCGATGCGGCGGCCGGTGAACGCGGTGCGGCGCTGGAGGGTCAGCGCGGCGAACGCGCCGATGTCGGCGGCGGGGATGAGCGCGAGCGGCTGGTCGGCGGGCATCGGCCAGGCGAACGTGCCCTCGCGCAGGCCGTCCAGCGTCCACCCGCCGGCGTAGTTGTCCATGAACGCGGCCGGCGCGATCACCGTCCACGGCACGCCGGAGGCGCGCAGGTGCTGCTCGACGAGACGCTTGCTCTCGTAGTGCGGTACGCCGGTGTCACGGTCGGCGTGGGCGGCGGAGGTGAGCACGACGTGGCCGAGACGGGCGGCCGCCGCGGCGTCGAGCAGGGCCTTGCCCTGCCGGACCTCGGTGGCTGTGTCGGTGCCGAACGGTGTGGTGACCGCGAACAGCGCGTCGGCCCCCACGAGCGCGGCGTCGAGGGAGGCGCGCTCGTCGAAGTCGGCGTGGCGCACCTCGGCGCCGAGGGCCTTGAGGGCCCCGGCGGCGGGCGAGCCGGGGTCGCGGGTGAGCGCGCGCACCCGGTGGCCGGCGTCGAGGAGGGCGCGGGCGGTGGACCCGCCCTGGGCGCCGGTCGCTCCGGTGACGGCGACAGTGAGCATGGAGGTCTCCAGGTTGTAGTATAGCTGCGTGGCGCATTAACTGCGTCACGCACTAGATTATCAGAAACTAGTTGTGTCGCACATATATTGGAGCTGATCACGATGACAGGCACGCGTCGCGAGCGGCTGTACGAGGAACTGTCCATGGCGTCGCGCCGCTACATGGCGGCGTATGTGCTGTTCAACCAGGCCGTCGCCGACCATCTCGGGTTGCATCCCACCGACGTGCAGTGCCTGAGCCTGATGACGGCGGCGCCCGAGCCGCTCACGGTCAAGCAGATCGCCGAGCTGACCGGTCTGACCGCCGGCTCGGCCACCCGCCTGGTCGACCGGCTCGAACGCGGGGGCTACGTGGTCCGCACGCCCGATCGACAGGACCGGCGCCGCGTCCTGGTCGCCCCGGTCCCCGAGCGCGTGGCCCGGGTCACTGCGCTCTGGGACGACCTCGGCGCCTCCTGGCAGGCGCTCTACGGCGAGCACACCGAGGAGGAGCTGGAGGTGATCACCCGGCACCTGCGCCGGGCGCACGACCTCAGTCACGTCCAGATGGACCGCCTGCGCTCCCGGCCGAAGCCGGCCTGAACCTTCCGGGATGCCGCCCTGACGGCGGCTGCGAGGAGTTCGCCGAGCGCACCGGGTGCCTTCGCGTCACGGGCGGCCGGATATCCGGATGCGGGCGGGACGGGGCGCCCCGCAGACTGGGCGGCGTGATCGTCAGCGCGTACGAGGGTCCGGACGACCTGCGGGCCATGCAGGAGCTGTGCAGCCGCATCTGGTCGCCCGGGTCGCGGTGGCACGTCGGCGACCTGGCCTGGGGCAGGTTCCAGCACACCGGGCGGGAGCCCGGGTGGCCGACCCGGCTGTGGCGCGACGGCGGCCGGACCGTGGCCTGGGGGTGGATCGACCTGCCGGGCTCCCTGGACCTGGCGGTGGACCCCGCCCGGCCGGAGCTGGCGAGGCAGGTGCTGGAGTGGTTCGCGGGCACGGCACCCGCCGGGCCGCGCGACGTGACCGTGCTCGACACCGAGACGCACCTCGCCGCCGCCCTCCGCGAGGCCGGTTACCGGCCGGCCGGTGACGGCCCCTTCTTCAGGCACCTGGTCCGCGACCTGGCCGGCCCGGCCGAGCCCGTCCCGCCCCAGGGCTACCGGCTGCGGGCCGTGGGGGAGGCCGACGTGCCGGGGCGCGTGGCGGCGCACCGGGCGGCCTTCCACCCGTCACGGGTGACCGAGGAGAGCTACCGGGCCGTCCGGGCCGCCTGGCCGTACCGGGCCGGGCTGGACCTGGTCGCCGTGGCGCCGGACGGCGAGGTCGCCGCGTACTGCCTGGTCTGGCTGGACGAGGCGCGGCGCGTCGCGGAGATCGAGCCCACCGGCACCCTGCCCGCCCACCGCCGCCGGGGACTCGCCCGGGCGGTCTGCCTCGCCGCGCTGCGCGCGGCCCGGGAGGCGGGCGCCGAGCGGGCGGTCGTGTACGCCCGGGGGACGACGCCTACCCGGCGCCGGGACGGCTCTACCGGTCGATCGGCTTCCGCCCGGCCGCCCGCACCGTCACCTGGGTCCGGGACCATCCAGGAGCCGCGTGATCTCCTCGGCCACCACGTCGCAGGCCTCCGCCGCCGGGTCGATCAGCGGGAAGTGACCGGCGTCCTCCACCAGCCTCAGCCGCACCGCCTCACCCGCTCCGGCCGCCGCGCGCACGTAGGCCCCGGCGACCTCGACCGGCACCACGATGTCGGCCCGGCCGTGGACGACGGTGGCGGGGACGCCGGTGGGCAGGAGCGCGGCGGGGTCGGCGGACGGGCGCCGCTCCTCGAAGCGCTCCGGCCCGCCGAGGAGCTGGAGCGCGGCGCCGGAGCACACCGACAGCTCGCGCGCGGTCCTGAGGTCGGCGATCGGCGCGAGCGCCACCACACCCGCGACGGACGGACCCGGGCCGGGAGGCCGCCACGGCGACCCCGGCGGCAGCACGTGGCGGGCCGCCGCCCACAGCGCGAGGTGGCCGCCCGCCGAATGCCCGGTCACCACGATGCGGCTCACGTCCACCGAGGGCAGGCCGTCCGCCCGGGGCAGGCCGTCCGCCCAAGGCTGCGCGTCCGTCCGGGGCATGGCGTCCGCGACGAGGCGGGGCAGGGCGTCCGCGACGAGGCCGGGCAGGGCGTCCGCGACGAGGCCGGGCAGGGCGTCCATGGCGGCGGCCACGTCGTCGAACGTCTCCGGCCAGCGCCCCGCAACCCCGGGCCCGGCGCCTCCCCGCCGGTACTCGACCGAGGCCACCGCGAACCCCCGCCGCGCGAGGAAGGCCGCGAAGGGCGACACGTGCCGCCGGTCGTAGGCGGCCCGCCACGCGCCCCCGTGCAGGACGACGACCAGAGGCGCCCCCGCCCCGCCGCCGCCCCGGGGGGCGTAGAGATCGACGACCTGGTCGGGGTGCCGGCCGTAGGAGACGGTGACGTCCGGCTCCGCGTGCGGATGGGAGAAGGCCGACTCCTGCTCGGCGGCGTCCCGCGCCGCGGCGCGCCGCTCCGGCGGGACGGTCACGGCGCGGAGACCACCTCGGCCAGCACGCGCGCCGCCCGATGCGCGTCCGCGAACGACACGTACAGCGGCGTGAAACCGAACCGCAGCACGTCCGGGTGCCGGAAGTCGCCGACGACCCCGCGGGCGATCAGCGAGGCCATCACCTCACCCGCGCCGGCGCAGCGCAGCGCGACCTGGCTGCCCCGCTCCGCGTGCGCGGCCGGGGTGATCGGCTCGACGCGCCCCGCGGGCACGTACGCCGCGACGCACTCCAGGAAGAAGTCCGTCAGGGCCAGGCTCTTGTCCCGCACCGCCTCGATCGAGACCCCGTCCCACACCTCCAGCGCCGCCTCCAGGGCGAGCATCGACAGGATGTCCGGGGTGCCCACCCGGCCCCGCCGCGCGCCGTCGGCGGCCTCGTACCGCGGCGACATGCCGAAGGGGTCGCGGTGGGAGTTCCAGCCGGGGAGCGGGGAGTCGAAGCGGGGCTGAAGGTCCCGGCGGACGTACAGGTAGGCGGGCGAGCCGGGGCCGCCGTTGAGGTACTTGTAGGTGCAGCCGACGGCGAGGTCGACGCCGTGCTCGTCGAGGCCGACCGGGAGCGCGCCCGCGCTGTGGCACAGGTCCCACACCACCAGGGCGCCCGCGGCGTGCGCGGCGGCCGTCACGCCCGGCAGGTCGTGGAGCCGCCCGCTGCGGTAGTCCACGTGGTTGACCAGGGCGGCGGCGGTGCGGGGGCCGAGGGCGGCCGGCAGGTCGCGCGGGTCGGCGGCGACCAGCCGGCGGCCGGTCATGCGCGCGGCCGACTCGGCGATGTAGCCGTCCGTGGGGAACGTCGTCGCGTCGACGACGATCTCGTCCCGCTCCGCGCCGGCCATCCGCACCGCGCCCACCAGCGCCTTGAAGACGTTCACGCTGGTCGAGTCGCCGGCCACGACCTGGCCGGGGGCGGCGCCGACGAGCGGGGCGATGCGGTCGCCGACGCGCTCCGGCGCCGTCCACCAGCCGGACTCCGTCCAGGACCGGATGCGCAGCCGCCCCCACTCCCTGGCCACCACGTCGGCCACCCGGCCCGGAACGGTGGCGGGCAGCGCGCCGAGGGAGTTGCCGTCGAGGTAGACGGTGTCGTCGTCGAGGACGAACTCGGCGCGCTTGGCACGCAGCCCGTCCGACTCGTCGAGCTTGCGGGCCTTCGCCGCCAGGTACGCGGGATCAGACATGGCTGCGCGCCGTCCACAGCTCGGGGAAGACGTGCTTGGCGGCCCGTCTCTCCAGCCAGGCCACGCCCGCCGAGCCGCCGGTGCCGGTCTTGGCGCCCATCGCGCGCCGGGTGGCCACCAGATGGTCGTTGCGCCAGCGCCACACCTGCTCGGCGACGTCCGTCAGCGCCTCTCCCAGCCGCGCCAAGTCGCTGTCCCGGTCACCGGAGTAGATCTCCGCCCACACCGCCTCGACCTCGGGGCGGGGCTCGTACCGCTGCGACAGGTCCCTCTCCAGCGCCGCGCGCGGCACGGCGTGACCGCGGCGGGCGAGGAGGTGCAGCACCTCGTCGTACAGGCTCGGCTGGTGCAGCGCCTTCTCCAGCTCCTCGTGGACCCGCGGCGCGCCCCGGTGCGGCACCAGCATGGACGACGACTTCTCGCCGAGCAGGAACTCCATCCGCCGGTACATCGCCGACTGGAAGCCGGAGCCCTCGCCGAGCGCCGCCCGGTACGCGTTGAACTCGGCCGGGGTGAGCCGCGCCAGCGGCCGCCAGGAGGCGTTCAGCGCCTCCAGCTCGCGCACGCTGCGCTCCAGCGCGGCCACGGCGACGGGCAACCGGTCCTCGCGCAGCGCGCGGCCGGCGGTCTCCCACTCGTGCACGATCACGGTGAACCACAGCTCCATGACCTGGGTCGTGACCAGGAACGCCATCTCGCCCGGATCATCGGACAGGGGGTGCTGGAGGTGGGTGAGGACGTCCGCCCGGACGTAGTCCTCGTAGGGGGTCGTACCCGCGAAGTCGAGGTTCGGGGAGTCCGAACCGATGCCGGCTTCTCGGGACCGCGTGCGATGCGACATCGCTGTCTCCTGGAGACGTGCCACCGGGTAGCGGTCCGCTCCCTTCCTCTCGGCGCTGGAGCCCCGGTCCCCTCGGACCCGGTCGCCGCGGACGGCGCCGAGTCCATCAGGCATGATGCGTGATCTGTCCCGATCTGGCAAGGGTCAGCCCTGGCCCGCGTGCGTGTGGCCGTGCGCCACCTCCGGCGGGCACGGGCCCGGCGTGGCCGCGCGG
>NZ_JBEXDT010000050.1:0-63177 GCF_040605905.1 Nonomuraea sp. NPDC005501
CCCTCCGGCGCGCGGGAGCCCCGAATTCGTCCTACGTGCCTTCACCACCGCCTCGTTCCCGGGGTCGCTCGGTGTGTATTTCGTCCCCCTTGGCACGCGGATCATGCGTCTTGGGGGCTGTGTGCGCGGCGCACGCGCCTGACCAGGAGGTACATGGCGGCCACGGAGGCCAGCGCCCCGCCCGCAGCCACGGCGGCCACGGCGACGTAGGCGTGGGCCCTGTCCCGGTCGCGCGCGACCACCTGGACGGGGGCCGACGCCCCGCCTCCCACAGGGTAGGCCGGGTCCTGGGCCTGGCCGCCGGTGGCGGTCTCGGTGTGGCGGGCCAGCCGGGCGGCCTCGGCCAGGGCGCGGCGGGCGTTCACGACGCCGAACCCGGTGCCCGTGTCGTAGCCGCCGGGGGGCCGGTCGGTGGCGCTCGCGGTGAGGGCTCGGGCGACCAATGGCGGCGACATTTCCGGATATTTCGCTTTTATGAGGGCGGCTACTCCGGAGACGAGCGCGGTCGCCTGCGAGGTGCCGCGGCCGATCCAGTACTGGTCGCCCGGTCCCGCACCCATGATGTCGACGCCCGGCGCGGCCACCACCACCGAGGAGTTGCCGTTGGAGAACGTCGCCCGCCGCAGCCGCCGGTCCGTCGCGCCCACCGCCACCACGCCGGGGAACGCCGCCGGATAGGAGTACGGCGCCTCATGGCCGGCGCCGCCCCCGCGGGCCCCGTCGTTGCCGGCCGCGGCCACGAGTACGACGCTCCTGGAGATGGCGTACCCGATCGCGGCCCGCTCCTCCCTGGTCGGCAGCTCCTTCGACAGCGACAGGTTGATCACGTCCGCGCCCTTGTCGACGGCGTAGCGGATGCCCCGCGCCACCACGTTCTCGAAGCGCGGATGCGTGTTGAACACCCGGAACCCCCGCTCCTCGTCCTCCAGGATCACCCGCACCGAGAGGATCTCGGCCTCGGGGGCGACGCCGATGACGCCGCGCGAGCCGCCCGGGCCGTGCCCGTGGCCCGCGATGAGCGAGGCCATGTACGTGCCGTGCAGGCGGAGGGGGCGCACGCCCGGCGGGTTGGCGCCCTTGGTGAAGTCCCTGCCGACGGTCACGGAGCCGGCCAGGTCGCGGTGCAGGGAGTCCACGCCCGAGTCGAGCACGGCCACGGTGACCCCGCCGCCCCTGGTGGCCCGCCACGCCCTGGGCAGCTCCAGGGTGTCGATGACCGGCTGCTGCTCGCCGCGCACGTCGTCGGCCAGCGCGGGCGCCCCGGCGACCAGCACCGCCCCGGCCGCCACCACACCGGCGCCCACCACCCGGAATCTCATCACCCGGAATCTCAGGGTCAGCCCTCGGCGATCCAGCGCTCGGCGATTCAGTGCTCGGGGATTCAGCGCTCGGGGACTCAGCATCGCCACTCCGGCGCGGCGCAGTCGGGCAGGCTGGGAGTGGTCAGGCTGTGCAGGACGTGCGCGGCCAGCTCGCTCCCGTACGAGAAGACGGCCGGCCGCTGCTCCCCCGCCGTCCGCGCCGGCCGCCCGTCGGCCTGTCCCGCCGTGGTCAGCACCACGTACGGCCCGGCCTGGCGTACGGAGCCGGCCTGCCGTACGGACGGGGTGAAGCGGTCGGCGACCGTGCCGCGGAACGCGAGCGGGCGCAGACCGGGAACCGGCTCTCCCGCCTGCGGGAAGGCAGCCGTGGCGCGGGCGGCGGCGCGCTCGTCGGGGAACGCGGCGACGCCCACGGTGACCAGCACGCCGCGCAGCGCGTCGATGTAGGTGGCGCGGAGCACCGCCCGGCAGCCGGCCCGGCGCAGCGCCGCGTCGGCGGCCGGGTCCACGGCCCCGGCGCAGCCCGTGCGCGGCGAGATGCCGATCCGGCTGGCCTGCTCGATGCCGCCCTGCTCGGCGGAGTACGCCAGGCGGGCCGGGAAGACGCGCCCCGCCGGCCAGACACGCCACCGCTCGGCCGTCTCCCGCTTCACGGCGGCGCGCAGCTCGGCGGTGTTCGGGCCGCGGGTCAGCTCCGTGCCCGCCGCACCGGCCGCCACCCCGGCGGTCACCGCGCAGACGAGCGTCAGCGCGGAGGCCACCACGAGGGCAGGCCAGCAGGGGCGGGCAATGTCCACGGCTTCGACCTTAATGCGGGCGACCCGGTGCCATCCCCGGAAACCGGACCAGCAGCGGAAACCGGTCTATCTCCGGACCACCGGCAGGCCGGAGCAGACGAAAGAACCGGCCGCCCCGAGGGACGGCCGGTCCGGTGAAGCACTCCGCGGTCAGTAGGACGGCAGGCTGGGGTCCACGGTCTTGACCCAGCTCAGCACGCCGCCGCCGACGTGGACGGCGTCGGAGAAGCCGGCGTTCTTGACGATGGCCAGCGCCTCCGCCGAGCGTGCCCCCGACTTGCAGTGCAGCACGATGCGCTTGTCCTGCGGCAGCCGCTCCAGCGCCGAGCCGTTGAGGAACTCGCCCTTCGGGATCAGCGTGGCGCCGGGGATGGAGACGATCTCGTACTCGTTCGGCTCGCGGACGTCCACGAGGAAGATGTTGTCGCCGTTGTCCTGCATGGCCTTGAGCTCCTGCGCGGTGATCGTGGAGCCCGAGGCCGCCTCGGCAGCCTCGTCGGAGAGCGCGCCGCAGAACGCCTCGTAGTCGTCGAGCAGCGCGGTGACGGTGGGGTTCTTGCCGCACAGCACGCACTCGGGGTCCTTGCGGACCTTGACGTCGCGGTACTTCATCTCCAGGGCGTCGTAGATCATCAGCCGGCCCACGAGCGGGTCGCCGATGCCGGTGAGCAGCTTGATGGCCTCGTTGACCTGGATCGAGCCGATCGACGCGCACAGCACGCCGAGCACGCCGCCCTCGGCGCACGACGGGACCATGCCGGGAGGCGGGGGCTCCGGGTAGAGGCAGCGGTAGCAGGGGCCGTGCTCGGCCCAGAACACGCTCGCCTGCCCGTCGAAACGGTAGATGGAGCCCCACACGTACGGCTTGCCGAGCAGGACCGCCGCGTCGTTGACCATGTAACGGGTGGCGAAGTTGTCCGTGCCGTCGACGATGAGGTCGTAGCCGGAGAAGATCTCCATCACGTTGTCGTTGGTCAGCGCGGTGTTGTGGACGATCACGTCGACCAGCGGATTGATCTCGCGGACGGTCGCCGCGGCGCTCTCGGCCTTCGGCCGGCCGACGTCGGACTGGCCGTGGATGATCTGGCGCTGCAGGTTGGACTCGTCGACGACGTCGAAGTCGATGATGCCGAGCGTGCCGACGCCCGCCGCCGCGAGGTACATCAGCGCGGGGGAGCCCAGGCCGCCCGCGCCCACGCAGAGCACCTTGGCGTTCTTCAGCCGCTTCTGCCCGGCCATCCCCACGTCGGGAATGATCAGGTGGCGTGAGTAGCGGCGCACTTCGTCAACGGTCAGCTCGGCGGCCGGCTCGACCAGCGGTGGCAACGACACTTTCTACGCTCCCGTTCCAGGGGGACCCATCTCACGTTCCTCAGGTTGGAACCTAGCCGGTGAGCGGGGCATTCCCCAATCGCGTCTCACCGATCAGACGGCGGGCCTCGGCGGCCACCACGGAGGGCATCTCCATCATCGCCACGTGCCCCGCCCTGGGCAACAGAACGAGCCTGACCTGCTGGAACGTGCGGGCCGCCTTGGCGGCCATGGCGGGACGGACCAGCCGGTCGTGCCGGCCGTGGATGATCAGCGTGGGCGCCTGGACGCGGGCGGCGCACCGCCACAGGCTGTCCGCGCCGCGCCGGAAGTACTCCGCGAAGTACTCCGCGACGATGCCGCGGGCCGAGCCGATCATGGCGGCTCCGGCGTACGGCAGATCGTCGCGCCTGCGCAGCTCCTCGACTGCGTCGCGCAGCCGTACGGGATGGACGGCGCCGACGTTGGCCCACACCATCGCGAACGAGGCGTTGATGCGCTGCTCGGCCGGGACGAGCCGGAGCTTGTCGGCCACCCACTCGCCGAGCCTGGGCGTCGCCGCGGCGGCCACGCGGACCGGCCCGTACCTGGGCAGCAGGTCGGGCAGCGCGGGCGAGATGAGCGTGAGCGAGCGCACCAGGCCGGGGCGTTCCGCGGCGACGCGGACGGCCACCGCTCCCCCGAGCGAGTTGCCGAACAGGTGGGCCGGCCCCGTGCGCTCCAGCAGGCCGATGACGGCCCTGGCGTGGGCGGCGACGCTGTAGTCCCCGTCCTCGGGGGCCGGTGAGTGGCCGGCGCCCGGCAGGTCGATCGCGTGGCCGGTGACGACGTCCTTGAGCTCGTCCATCAGATCCGTCCAGTTGGTGGCGGCCCCGGCCAGCCCGTGGACGAACACGGCCTGTTCGGGAGCGCCGTCCGGGGTGGATCTGACGTGCACCGAGCCCACCATGCGTCCCGGCCAGTGCGGGATCGGCTCTGCTGCCATGTGCCCTCCTCGTTCGCGCCCAGTCCACGATAGCGACCCGCCTCGCGACACATCACACCATCCCATGACATAAGGGACTTAATAGCATTTTTCGGAATGTGGCTGCTTTTATTCGTGCGGCATATCCGCTGAACTGGCAGAGCAAAACGGACATATCATGGCAATTCATTTCATAAACACTTAATAAGAGCAATGGGACCGTTAGGGTATAGCAAAACGCCCCGATTCTCGTTTGCAGCCCCCGGCCGCCGGAAATGAAAAGCGTCGGATGGGGCTTTTGGTCGCCATCCACGACATATTCCGTTCAGGACGGAATATGGCAAAAGAACCAGGGCAACCGATCCTTTAGGGGGGAACTCAATGCCCACGTTCAAGAGCGCAATCGCAGGTCTCGCGCTGGCCACCGCCGCGACCGGCGGCGTGGTCACCGTCGGCGCGCTGACCACCGCGTCGTCCGCCGGTGCCACCACGGTCACCAGCACGTCGGGTGACTTCAGCATGGGCTGCTGGCGCCGTTGGGGCTGCGGCTTCCGCGGTGGCTGGGGCGGCCGTCGCGGCCACCAGCGCGTGAAGATCCACATCCACATCCACAACAACAACGTGAACAACAACGAAAACGAGGCCGAGTCGGACTCCGTCGCCGTTGCGCGGAACGAGGAGAACGACGACTAGTCAACCGGTCGGCCCCAAGCGCTCTTCATGAGCGCCACGCCGGCCGGGCGCGGAAACCGCGCCTAGTCGCTTTCCGGCCGGGGTGAGCTTCGAGCTCACCTCTGAGTGCCTGTGTTCATCGGGGTCGTCGTTCGCCAAAACGAGCGACGACCCCTCACTGCACCGGCATAAAGATATCGCGCCGATGTTCGGGCTGGACCGGAAGAAAATCCAGAAATCGTCGGCGCTTTCCACAGTGCCACCGAACCGAGTGGCACGCTTTACCCACCACTCTTCAGGAGAACTCATGTTCAAGCACGCGATGGCGGGCCTCGCGGCCGCCACTGCCCTTTCCGGCGGATTCGTCGCTCTGGGCGCGGCCACCACCACGGCCACCGCGGGTGCCGCCTCGGTCGACTTCAGCACGAGCTGCGGCCACAGCTGGGGCTGTGGCTGCCGCTTCCGCTGCGGCGGCTGGGGCGGCGGCTGGGGCCGCGGCGGCCAGGGCCGCCAGAGGGTGAAGATCCACCTCCACATCCACAACAACAACACCAACGACAACGACAACGAGGCCGAGTCCAGGTCGGTCGCGGTGGCGGAGAACGAGGAGAACGACGACTGACAACCGGTCAAGTCGCTGTAGCCCTCTTCAGCATGTGCAAGTCCGGCGGGGCATGAGCCACCCGCTCGCCGGCCGCGATCGGCCGGCTGCGGCGAGTCTCGCCCTTGCCACCCGAGTGCCTGTGTTCATCGTGATCGTCGTCGCGTCAAGTCGCGGCTGCACCCACACCGAACGCAGGCACTCGCTGTTTGGCACGCGCAATCACTTCACGAACACTTCGAGGAGCACCTGCATGTCCACGTACAAACACGCGGTCGTCGGCCTCGTGACCGCCGTCGCGCTGGCCGGCGGGGTCGTCGCCATCGCCTCCGCCACCATGTCGTCCGCCTCGGCCACGACGCCGACCGCCTCGGCCGGCTTCCAGGCCGACGGTGGCCACCACCGGATCAGGATCCGCATCCACAACCGCAACAACAACGTCGCCGTGGCCCGTGGCGACTCAGACTCCGTCGCGGTCGCCACGTCCCGGCCGCGTCCCACGCTCACGTTCACCAGCGGGCCGCCCACCCAGTAGCCGGGGCGTAGACAAGCGGTACAGAAGGCGCGCCGTGTGACCCGCAGGTCACATGGCGCGTCGCTTTCGGGGCAGTCTCGCTGCCGGGGGCGGCCTGGAGGGCCGCGGGGCTCAGGCGGACTTTCGGGTCTTGCGCTTGGGGGCGGCCTTCTCCTCGCCCTTGCGCGTCCCCTTCTCCTCGACGGCCTTCGACTCCTTGGCCGCCGTCTTCCTGCCCCTGGCCGGCCGGCCGGAGCGCTCCCGCTTGGCGGCCTCCACGCTGGCCCGCAGCGCGGCCATGAGGTCCACGGCGGGGCCGCCCTCCTCCTCGCCCTCCTGGGGCGCGACGACCTCCTTGCCCTCCACCTTGGCCTCGATCACCTGTTGCAGAGCCTCGCGGTAGGCGTCGTGGTACTCGGTCGGGTCGAAGTCGGACTCCATCGTGGTGATCAGGGACTCGGCCATCTTGAGCTCCTGCGGCCGTACCTCGATGTCCTCCTCCAGGAACTCGAAGTCCGGCTTGCGAATCTCGTCCGGCCACAGCATCGTCTCCAGCACGAACACCCCGTCGCGCACCCGCAGCGTCGCCAGCGACTCGCGCTGGCGCAGCGCCACCTTGACGACCGCCACCTGTCCCGAGCTCTCCAGCGCGTTCCGGAGCAGCACGTACGGCTTGGCGCCCTGCCCGTCCGGCTCCAGGTAGTACGACTTGGCGAAGTAGATCGGATCGATCTGCTCGGCCGGGGCGAACTGGAGCACGTCGATGCGGCGCGACGAGCTGAGCGGCAGGTCCTCGAAGTCCTCGTCGGTCAGCACCACGATCTCGCCGGTGGCCAGCTCGTATCCCTTGGCGATGTCGGAGTACGAGACCTCCTCGCCGTCCACCGTGCAGACCCGCTTGTAGCGGATGCGTCCGCCGTCCTCGCGGTGGACCTGGTGGAAGGTGACGTCCTTCTGCTCCGTGGCGGAGAAGAGCTTGACGGGGATCGTGACCAGCCCGAAGGAGATCGCACCCTTCCAGATGCTGCGCATGGTCACTCCTCAAGCGGTAACAAGCGGTAACAGGTGGCCGGCCAATGGGCACATACCCGTCATGGGGCAAGGAATGCCATACCTACTGCCACATTCGATCGAACCAATGCTGGCCGTACCCGGTGAACTCCCCAAGGACCGGGCAGGCTACGGCCTGGAGGTCAAGTGGGACGGCATCCGGGCGCTCCTCCACCTCGACGGCGGCCTGCGGCTGACCGGGCGGCACGGCGCCGACTACACCCGCCGCTATCCGGAGATATCCGTACGCGAGGCGAAGACCGCCGCCGGGCTCGGCGTGAAGAGCGCCGTCATCGACGGCGAGCTGGTGGCCTTCGACCCCCGGGGCCGGCCGAGCTTCAGGCGGCTGCAACGGCGGATGAACCTCACCGACCCCGAGCCGGCCGTGCTGCGCCTCCACCCCATCACCTTCCTCCCCTTCGACCTGCTGTACCTAGACGGCACCCCGCTCCTCGACCTGCCGTACCGTGACCGGCGCGGCCTGCTCGACGAGCTGGACGCCGGCGCCCCGCCGTACTTCCCCGGCGAGTCGGACCTGCTCGCTGCCACGCGGGAGCAGGGCCTGGAGGGGGTCGTCGCCAAGCGGCTGGACTCCCCGTACCGGCCGGGCGAGCGCTCCCCGTGGTGGGTCAAGGTCAAGCACCTGCGCACCACCGAGGTGGTCGTCGGCGGCTGGAAACCCGGCAAGGGCCGCCGGGCGGGCGGCATCGGGTCGTTGCTCATGGGCGTGTTCACCGGCGAGGGGCTCCGGTACGTCGGTCACGTCGGGACCGGATTCACCGACGCCACGCTCGACGAGCTGTACGCCCTGCTGGCGCCCCTGGAGATCCGGCACAGCCCGTTCGGCGATCACGTGCCGTGGCGGAACCGGTGGGTTAGACCGGACCTCGTCGGGGAGGTGGCCTACACGATGTGGACCGACGACCTGAGACTCCGGCACCCCGTGTGGCGTGGGCTGCGCCCCGACAAGATCCCCGCGGAGGTCACCCTGTGAGCGCCGCGGAGGTCACGCCGTGAAGAAGGTCCCCGTCCGCGTCGACGGGCGCGAGCTGGTGCTCAGCAACCTCGACAAGATCCTCTACCCCGAGGACGGCTTCACCAAGGCCGAGGTCATCGACTACTACAGCCGCGTCGCGCCCCTCCTGCTCCCCCACCTGCGGGGCCGGCCGCTGACCGTCAAGCGCTACCCCAACGGCGTCGAAGGCGCGTTCTTCTTCGAGAAGAACGCGCCCGAGCACACCCCCGACTGGGTCCGCACGGCCCGGCTCCCCGCGCCCGGCAGCACCAAGAACCGCGAGACCATCGACTTCGCCGTCGTCGACGACCTGCCCACGCTCGTGTACTACGCCAACCTGGCCGCCCTGGAGCTGCACGTCCCGCAGTGGCGGGTGGCGGAGGACGGGCAGGCGCTGGCGCCCGACACGCTGGTCTTCGACCTCGACCCGGGCGCCCCGGCCACCATCGTGGAGTGCTGCGAAGTGGCGCTCACGCTGCGCGAGGTGCTGCGCGTCGAGGGACTGACCGCCCTGCCCAAGACGAGCGGCAACAAGGGCATGCAGCTGTACGCCTCCTGGGACTGCCGCGAGGAGCCGTCGGCGTACGCCAGGAGACTCGCCCAGCTCCTGGAGAAGGAGCACCCGGACCAGGTGGTGAGCGTGATGGCCAAGAAGGCTCGCCCCGGGAAGGTGTTCATCGACTGGAGCCAGAACAACCCGGCGAAGACCACCGTGGCGCCCTACTCGCTGCGGGCCAGGCAACGCCCGACGGTCTCCACGCCCCTGCTGTGGGAGGAGGTCGAGAGCTGCGAACACCCCGACGACCTGGTCTTCACGGCGGCCGACGTGCTGGCACGCGCGGAGGAACACGGGGATCTTTTCGCCCGGGCGTAGTCTGGTGAACATCCACATCTGGAAGGGGACCTCACATGTCGGAGATGGACACGCGTGACGACGACCGCACCTTCGAGGAGGAGGAGCTGTCGATCGAGGCACCGGAGGCCGACGCCGCCGAGCAGCAGCGCTCCTACCGCGAGGAGACGGGACGGCCGCGTGCCTCGCTCCCGCTGGAGGCCGATCCCGCCGACGCGGCCGACCAGGACCGCGTCGTGGACCTCGATGACGACGACTACCGGTGAGGCCGCCTACCCGCACGTAGGATGTGCCGACAGGGCACACTGAACAGACCCATGGGAGACCCGCGTGACAGCAACCCCGGACGCCAAGCCCCGGGGCACCCGGCTGCCCCGACTCGCCCGCCGCCGGCAGCTGCTCAGCGCCGCCCAGGAAGTGTTCGTCGAGAACGGCTACCACGCGGCCGCCATGGACGAGATCGCCGACCGGGCCGGGGTCAGCAAGCCGGTGCTCTACCAGCACTTCCCCGGCAAGCTTGAGCTGTACCTGGCGCTGCTCGACATGCACGTGGACGACATGGTCAACCGCTGCCGCGAGGCCCTGGCCTCCACCCACGAGAACAAGCTGCGGGTGCAGGCGACCTTCGCGGCGTTCTTCGACTTCGTCTCCACCCAGGGCGAGGCGTTCCGCCTGGTGTTCGAGTCCGACCTGCGCAACGTCGCGCCGGTGCGCCAGCGCGTGGAGCGCTCGCTGCGCGAGTGCGCGGAGATGGTCAGCGCGGTGATCCAGGAGGACACCGGCTGCACCAGCGACGAGGCCCACCTCCTCGGCGTCGGCCTGGTCGGCATGGCCGAGGTGAGCGCCCGGTACTGGGTCACCACCCACGGCTCCATCCCCAAGGAGGCGGCCGAGCAGCTCGTCGCCCGGCTCGCCTGGCGCGGCATCAGCGGTTTTCCGCGTACGGCTTAACCCGTTCGCTGGGCGCGATCACTCCGCCCGCTCCCGCCCCGGAGGGGCGACCATGGAGGGGCCAGCCCCCGTCGAGCGTCAGCTCGGAGCGGCCGCGTCCACAGGCACGAAAGGGAGCACGATGGAAGTCAAGATCGGTGTGCGGTCCGTACACCGCGAGCTCGTCGTCGAGACCGAGCTGTCGGCCGAGCAGGTCGAAGAGGAGATCAGAAACGCCCTGGCGGTCGAGCGCGGCGTCGTCTCGCTCACCGACACGAAGGGCAGGCGTGTGCTCGTGCCCACCTCGTCGCTGGGATTCGTCGAGATCGGCGAGGACGAGTCCCGTCCGGTCGGCTTCGGCGGCACCCTCTGACCTGACGCGGAGGGGGAGCGCCCCCAGCCACCCCCGCCGATCGCCCCGCGCCCGCCCCCGCTCGACGCCGGGGCGGGCGCGGAAGGCGAAACCGCTGTACCGTGCATCTATGAGGGCCTGGCGCCGCCACGGCGGTTCCTTGACGAGATGCGGACCCAGTCGCTGGACCTCGCGCCCCGTGCTCCGCAGGGAGAGCGCGCGCTGTCCAGCCACCGAGCCGTCCAAGGCCGGCTTCCCGGCCGGCCGGCCACCGTGGGGCTGCCGCCTCACCCGCCCAGGAGCGCGCGCCTGTCCCTGAGGAGATTCAGGACCCCGCGCCTGCCCTGAGAGGCCCGCGGACACCCGCCCCGGACGCCCGCCGCCCCCGCACGCCCTCCTGGGCGCCGCCGCCGTACGCCCTCCTGGGGCGCCGCAGCCCCGGACACGCCCCCTCGCTGGGCGCCGCAGCCCCGGACACGCCCCCTCGCTGGGCGCCGCAGCCCCGGACACGCCCCATGGCTGGGCGCCCGCTGCTCCGGACGCCGTACCCGGGCGTCACAGCCCCAGGGCGGTCATGCGCTTGCCGTGCTCCTCCGTCAGCCGGGCGAACATCCGCGAGATCTCCGCCTGGTCGTCCGCGTCCGCGGAGACCAGCATGCGCGCCAGCTCCGGCCGGGACGCCGCCACGCGCTGCCCCTGGCTGAGCGCCTCGCCGACGAGCCGCCGCGCCCAGAGCGCCAGCCTGCCCGCGGCGACCGGGTCGGCCTCCAGGGCCGCCCTGACCCGCTCCACCGCGAACTCCGACCGGCCCTCGTCCGCGAGCACCTGGTCCACCAGCTTGGCCAGCGGAGGGTCCAGCCGCTTGGCCGCCTCCCGGTAGAAGTCGAACGCTATGCCCTCTCCCACGTACGCCTTGACCAGCGCCTCCAGCCAGTCGCCCGGCGCGGTCTGGGTGTGCCAGCCGTCCAGCGCCTCCACGAAGGGCGACATGGCCTCCTCCGGATCGGCGCCCAGCTCGGCCAGCTGGTCACGCAGCAGCCGGAAGTGCGCGTACTCGGCCAGGGCCAGCTCGCTCAGCGCCGCCCGGTCCGCCAGGGAGGGGGCCAGGGACGCGGCGTCCTCGGTCATCCGCGCGAACGCGCTGAGCTCGGCATATGCCAGCACACCGAGCAGATCGACCACTCCAGGAGACTCCTTCATGGAACGCAGCGTACTTCGCGAAATCTTCGGGAACATCCAGAAGCTCGGCCAACGTTGTGGTATCGAGTACACTGCTCTGTGAAAGTGCGACCGCACTGTGTAAATTCGGGGGATCCCCCCGAAAACCCCCGCTCCCCGGGCCGCGGTCGCTAATGACGCGAGAGGGCTGGCTCTACCGCGAGGACCCAGGCAACGGGGAACGTTTTCCGCCCGTCGGTCCCGGCAGGCCCGCCTTCGTTTGAGACTGAGGCAGGCCACGCTGACGACTTTCCGAGACCTCGGAGTCACTCCAGAAATCGCCGATGCCCTCGAGACCGAGGGCATCACCACACCGTTCCCGATCCAGGAAATGGCACTCCCGCTCGCACTGAGCGGCCAGGACCTGATCGGACAGGCCCGCACGGGCACCGGCAAGACCCTGGCGTTCGGCATCGCGATGCTCCAGAGCATCGGCAAGCCGCGCAAGAACCGCAAGAAGCCGCGCGGGCTCGTCGTCGTGCCCACCCGCGAGCTGGCCACCCAGGTCAGCGAGGACCTGGTCACGGCCGCGGGCAAGCTCGGCTCGCGCGTGCTGACCGTGTACGGCGGTCGCGCGTACGAACCGCAGGTCGAGGCGCTCAAGGCCGGGGTCGACGTCATCGTCGGCACCCCCGGCCGGCTGCTCGACCTGGTCAAGCAGAAGCATCTCGATCTCAGCCAGGTCACCTCGTTCGTGCTGGACGAGGCCGACCGCATGCTCGACCTGGGCTTCCTGCCCGACATCGAGCGGATCTTCAAGCTGATCCCCGAGCAGCGGCAGACCATGCTGTTCTCGGCGACCATGCCGGGCGAGATCGTCGGGCTGTCGCGCAAGTACCTCAACCGGCCCACCCACGTCCGCGCCGAGCACGACAGCGGCGAGGGCGAGGCCACCCCGCAGGTCCGCCAGCTCGTCTGGCGGGTCCACCGGATGGACAAGATCGAGATCGTGTCCCGGCTGCTCCAGGCCGAGGGCCGCGGGCTCACCATGGTCTTCTGCGAGACCAAGCGGGCCTGCGACATGGTGTCCGAGCAGCTCGACACCCGCGGGTTCGCGGTCGCGGCCGTCCACGGCGACCTCGGCCAGGGCCAGCGGGAGCAGGCGCTGCGCGCGTTCCGCAACGGCAAGATCGACGTGCTGGTCGCCACCGACGTGGCGGCGCGCGGCATCGACATCGACGACGTCACCCACGTGGTCAACTACGACGCGCCCACCGACGACAAGACCTACGTGCACCGCATCGGCCGCACCGGCCGGGCCGGGCGCACGGGCATCGCGGTCACCTTCGTCGAGTGGGAGGAGCTGACCCGCTGGAAGATGATCAACCAGATGCTCGGGCTCGACTTCGCCGAGCCGGCGGAGACCTACTCGACGTCGCCGCACTTCTACTCCGAGCTCAGCATCCCCGAGGGCACCAAGGGCGTCCTGCCGCACGCCAACCGCTCGCGGGTGGGGTTGTCGGCCGAGCGCATCGAGGACCTCGGTGAGACCGGCCGCCCGCGCGTACGGGGTCGCCGCCGCGACGAGCGTGAGGAGCGCGAGGAGCGTCCGCCGCGCACGCCGCGTCAGCGCCGCCGCACCCGTGGCGGCAAGCTGGCCGAAGACAGCCCCGTCGAGACCGCGGAGGTAGAGGTCGTGGACAACCGCTCGCGCAGGACCGACGAGACACCCGCGATCATCTCCGCGGACGAGGTGGAGGCGGTGGCCGCCGAGCCGCGCCGCCGTACCCGCCGCTCCGCCGCCCAACCGGCCGCCGAGGCCGGCCCGCGGGAGGCGAAGGAGCGGGACGTCCAGGATCGCGACGTCAAGGATGGGGACGTCCAGGATCGGGGCGTCAAGGAGAAGGAGCCCGTCATCTCCCGGAGCCGTGCCCAGGAGCCGTCCACGGAGCGTGGACGTGCTCAGGAGGACGTCGCCGAGCGCGGACGTACTCGGGAGGACGTCGCCGAGCGCGGACGCGGTGAGGACCGCGGGCGCGTTCAGGAGCCGGTCGCCGAGCGCGTTCCGGAGCCGAGTTTCCTGTCCACCCCGCCGCCCCCGGCCCGCAAGGAGCCGGAGCGGATCATCCCGCCGAGCCCGTTCGCGGTGATCTTCCAGTCGCCGGATCTGGCGACGGACGACGACGACATCGCGCCGTCGGCCGCGACGGAGCGCAAGCAGCAGCGCCGCCAGGCTCGTGGCGGCGGCAGCGGTGGCGGCGGTAATCGCCGCCGCACGGGCTGACGCCTCCGGAAGAACCGCCGAACACGTCCGGACGACAGGGCGCGCACCTTCGCGGTGCGCGCCCTGTCGCGTTCACCGCCCTGTCGCGTTCACCCCCCGGTCGCGTTCACCGCCCGGTACGCCGGAACAGGGCGTCAGGAGCGGCCGCGCGTCAGGAGGCGCGGCAGCTCAATCGCGGGCCGGACTCCACTTCGCGCAAGCGGACAACTCCTCAGAACTCGCACCAGCGTCCTCACTTCGCCGGTGTCGGACCGCTGACCTCGGGGTATTGTTGCCCCACGTGAGTACGCCGCGATTCCTCAACCTGCCACCTGGCGTTGTGCCGCAGAAGCTGGAGACGCCCGAGGGCACCTTCGCGGCCCTTGAGGCGCTGCCCGTCAGCGGTGTGGCGGAGCGCTGGCCGGCGCTGATGGTCCCGGGCCTGACCGGCAGCAAGGAGGACTTCATCGCGGTCCTGCAGACGCTGGCCCAGTCCGGCCGCAGGGTGCTCGCGGTCGATCTGCGCGGGCAGTACGAGACGCCCGGCCCCGACGACCCCGAGGCCTACACGTGCGCCGCGCTCGGCGCCGACATCGACCTGCTGGCCCAGGTCGTCGCCGACGGCGAGCCGCTCCATCTGGTGGGTCACTCCTTCGGCGGTCTCGTGACGCGAGAGGCGGTCATCGACGGGCGCACCAAGTTCGCCTCGTTCACGCTGATGAGCTCGGGTCCGGCCGCGATCGTCGGACGGCGGGCACACGCCAGCCGCCGGATCATGGACGAGGTGCCGCGGCTCGGCCTTGAGCAGGTCTGGGACGACGCCTTCGAGCCGGAGGCGCTGTCCGCGGGGGTGCCCGACGAGATCCTGGCGTTCCTGCGCAGGCGGCTGCTGTCCAACTCCCCGACCGGTCTGTCCCGCATGGCCGAGCAGGTGGTGAGCATGCACGACCGCACCGACGAGCTGCGCCAGGTCGAGGTGCCGACGCTCGTCCTGTACGGCGAGCACGACGACGGCTGGCCCGCCCAGACGCAGGCGGAGATGGCCGCGACCCTGGGCGCGGAGATCGTGGTCGTGCCCGGCGCCGCCCACTCGCCGGCCGTGGAGGCACCCGAGACGACGGCGGCCGCGCTCGTCAGGTTCTGGAACCGGGCGGAGAGCCGCCATTTGGACACCAGGTCCGTCTCCGTGTAATCCTGCTGCCCATCATGGCCGGCATCGACGAGATCGTCGTCCAACCTCCTGACAGCGCCACCTGGCGGGTCCACCTCGACCGCTCCATGTGGGTCGGCGGTGTCCGCGGGCTGATGCTCCAGGCGCTGCACCCGCTCGCCATGCGCGGCGTCTGGCAGAACTCCACGTTCCAGGACGACCCGTTCGGCCGGCTGCGCCGCACGGCGGACTTCGTGGGGCGGGTGACGTTCGGCAGCCCCGAGGAGGCGGCCGAGATCGGCAGGCGGGTGCGCGGCATCCACCGTGCGCTGCGCGTCACCGACCCGGACACGGGCGCGAGGCACCGCGTGGACGACCCCGAGCTGCTGCTGTGGGTCCACTGCGCCGAGGTGTCGTCGTACCTGGAGGTGGCCCGGCGCGGGGGGCTCGGCCTGACGGAGCGCGACGCCGACCGCTACCTGCGCGAGCAGCGCGGCAGCGCCGCCTACGTCGGGCTGCACCCCGAGGACGTGCCGGGGTCGTGCGCCGAGATGGACGCCTACTTCAAGCAGGCGCGGCCGTCGCTGCGCGTCACCGAGGAGGCGGCCGCGACGGTGCGGTTCCTGCTGTGGCCGAGGCTGCCGCGGGAGCTGCGGCATCTGTCGGCGGGCAAGCCGCTCTACTTCCCGTTCGGCGCGCTGTGCTACTACTCGCTGCCGGAGTGGGCGCGGCGGATGTACGGCGTGCTGCCGGAGGTGCCGCCGGGACTGGTGACGGCGGGGCTGCGGGCGTTCCGGCTGGCGCTCAACAGCCTGCCGGAGCCGGTGCACGACCGCGCGTTCATGCCGGCGACCAGGACCATGCTGAGGGGCTGCCGCGAACGGCTCGGCGCGGCCGGCTACGACGTGAGCAAGGGGCTCAGGGGCCTGACCGACCCGCGCCGCCGGCCGAAGAACTGACCGGCCCGGGGCGCGGGCGGGTGTCGCCGCCTCCACGCCCGAGCCGATATCGGTCCAGGTCCGGTCCCATGTCCGGGCGGGCAGGGCGGCCGGTAGAGTCCGGGTCGATGAACCACGACCGGACCAACGCGCTCATCCGCGCGGTGTCCACCTGGATCGACCAGTCGCCGGACAACCTCGACCGTGACCCTGAGGCGCTGCTGTGGGGCAGGGTCGCCAAGGTCGCCGAGGAGGCGGGGGAAGCGATCAACGCACTCGTCGGCGTCACCGGCCAGAATCCCCGCAAGGGCCGGTCCGCCACGCGCCAGGATGTCGAGTACGAGCTCCTGGACGTGGCCATGACCGCCCTGACGGCCCTGGCCCACCTGCACGCCGACGACCCGGAGCCGGCCGACCTGCTCGAACTGCTCTCCGAGCACGTCGATGTCGTCGCCCGGCGAGCCGGCCTCGCCTGAACGGGTCACTGCCGGGTGGCCGGCCTCGCCTGAACGGGGCGTCGTCCAGCCGGGAGACGGCCGCCGGCGCCGTGAGCGGCCGGCAGTCCCGGCATCGCAGAGTACGCCGATCTTGAAGGCTGAGTGGCTGCCTCCTGATCAGGTACGAGACCGTCAGCGGATCTGAGGTGTCCTAGTCGGCGAGGCCGTCCCAGGGGTTGCGGTCGGGGCCCGCGGCCAGGCCCTCGGGGCAGTGGCGGCGGAAGTCGCACCAGGAGCAGATCGGCCCCGGGCTGGGCGTGAACAGCGCCTCCACCTCGGGCGGGACCCGCACCGCCGGCCCCTGCGGAGAGCCCCGCGGCGCCCTCGACCGGGACGACGGAGGCGCGGCCACGGCCTCGCGGTAGCGCTCGTCGGCGGCGGACGCCTCGGCCGCCATCTCCTCCGCCCGCCCCAGATGCCGCTCCAGCGACTCGTCCGTGTGCCGCCACTCCACGATCTCGCCCGTCGGCAGGTGGTGCAGCTCGACGGTGCGGCAGGGCGTGCGCATCATCCGGGAGGCCGCGATCGCGTAGACGGCCAGCGCGAGCGACGAGCGGGCGTCTTCCTGGGTGAGCGGCCGCCGCCCGGTCTTGTAGTCCACGACCACCAGCTCGTCGCCCCGCCGGTCGAGCCGGTCGATCCGCCCGGACAGCGCGAGGACCTTGGTACGGGTGGCGACGGTGCGCTCCACGCCGACCGGGTCGTCGGAGGGGTCGAGGGTGCTGACGTAGCCGGAGACCAGGTCACGGGCACGGCCGAGCCACCGTGCCGACTGCTCCTCGTCGCGGAAGCCCTCCTTGATCCACCCGTTGGTGAGCAGGATGGCCGCGGTCAGCGGGGTGCGCCGCTCGTACGGCTCGCGCCACCACCCGGCCAGCGCGTTGTGCACACTGGCGCCGACGCTGTTGTGGGCCCAGGCCGGGCCCTTGGGCGGCTGTGGCCGGTCGAGGTAGGTGAACCGGTAGCGGCGCCGGCAGTCGAGCCAGGTGTTGAGCCGCGACGGCGTGCACGAGTAGAGCCGCCGCGGCATCCCCTCCAAAGGGAGCTGGTCGGCGTTCATGGCCTCCACCCCGTGGAGGCGGCCCGGTCGCCGCGGAGCCGCCGCCTTCCCTTGTCACTCCGGTCGCTGCGGAGCCCTCGCACCCTAGTCGTCGCCCGGGTCGAGCCTGATCCCCGCGACGCGGGTGCCGTCGGCGAGCTGGCCCTCCTCCTCGGTGGCGGTGCGGGTCAGCGAGCCGGACACCCAGTCGTCGAAGTGCGGCTCCAGGTCGCCGATGGTGACCTCGTCGCCGTGGGCGGCCAGCACGCGGGTGTCACCGGGCAGCGTGAACAGGCGCCCGCCGATGGCGGTGAGCTGGTCGGGCAGGGCGGGGTACTCGCCGCCGAGCTTGCCCGGGCCGTCGGCCTGCAGCGTCTTGCCGGTGAACACGGCGCCGAGCGCCTCGGAGTAGAGCGACACGCCGCCGGGGCTGATGCCGGGCGTCTCCATGACGTCGAGCTGGACGTCGGCGACGCCGAAGACGCCGTCGTCCTCCATCTCGATGTCCGGCCACGTCTCGGTCCAGGTGTCCCGCCACAGCTGCTTGTCCTTGGGGTGGAGGGCGATGACGGACTCGTCCCTGCTGGCCACCTCGATGGCCGCGCCGACGTGGTCGGGCAGGCCGTGGGTGCAGATGACGGCGAGCACCTCACGCTCACCGACCTGCTCAAGGATCTTGTCGGCGTCACGCGCCGGGTCGATGACGATCACCTCGTCGTCGTCGCCCACGATCCAGGTGTTGTTCTCGACCTTGTGCTCGGTGCCGTCGATGTCGACGACGCCCTCGGTCACCACTCGCTCGATACGCGCTGTCACGCTTCCGCACTCTAGTCCGTCCGGCTGGCGGAGCGTACTGGTCAGCCGCCGAGGCGCGGCGAGAACGCGCCGAAGGGCAGGTCGAAGTCGTGGTCACGCAGGTCGAGGAGGCTCAGGTCGGTCAGGGCGATCACGCAGCCCGCGTCGGCCGGCCAGGCGATCGCCCACAGCCAGTTGCCCAGCGCCTCGCCCGCGTAGACGGCCCGGTCGGAGCCCGCGCCGACGCACCACAGCGGGGTCGGATGGCCCAGCACCTCGACCTTGGCGTTCGGCGGCCCGGAGTCGAACCCCTCCCCCGGGTCGGGCCCGCTCAGCCCGGCGAACGCCGCCCCCAGCCCCACGCCCGGCTCCTCCGCGATCAGGAGCATGTCGGCCGGTCCGTGGGCGAGCGACGGCCCGCTGAGCGCGACCACGCCGGCCCGGCCGCCGCTGCGCTCGTCGCCCGCCTCGGCGAACCCGGTGACGAGCCACCCGGCGGGCAGCGGCCACGGGATCCACAGAGGCACGACCGAGCTCTTGCGCAGCGCGCCGACGGCCACGTCCGAGGGCGGGAGGGGGGCTTGGAAGGGCATGACGTCGCCGTGCGCGTCGCACCGCCATGCGCTGGACCACACGTTGGGCCCGTGAAGCGGGCCAAAGCACCGTGGGCAGGTTGGAGCCGCTGTCACAGCTATCAACGGTGCGTCGTGAAGCACGGTGTCGTCAAGGGCGGCGCCGCAGAGTCGCCGTAATCTTGGTCAGGTGCGCGTAAATTGTGTGGGCGCGGTGATCAAGGACGGGCAGGGCCGGCTGCTGCTCGTGCGGCGCGGACACCCGCCGGGCGAGGGGTTGTGGTCGATCCCGGGCGGCCGGGTCGAGGCGGGCGAGACGGACGCCGCCGCGCTGGAGCGCGAGGTGCTGGAGGAGACGGGCCTGCGCGTGGCCGTGGGCCGCCTCGCGGGCGTCGTGGACCGCCCCGGGCCGGGCGGGGTGACGTATGAGATCCACGACTACCTCGCCACCGTGACGGGCGGCACGCTGGCCGCCGCCGACGACGCGGCCGACGCGCGCTGGTGCTCGTCGCGGGACCTCGTGCGGCTGCCGCTCACCGAGGGACTGGCCGAGGCCCTGCGCGAGTGGGAGGTGTGGCCCTGACCCGGCGCTCCGTCGAGCCGGGTCAGGACCTCAGCGGCCGGACGTGAGGGTGGACGTCCACAGGATGAGGTGGTCGGCGTCGTAGGTGGTGCTGCGGCCGAGCCCCACCACCTCCGATCCGGTCACCGTGACCGCCGCCAGCCACTGCATGCCGGGTCCGCCCAGCCGGTCCTTCGCCAGGTCCGAGCGGGTCCACGACGCGCCGTCCTGGGAGATCCACGCGGCGCTGTCGGCGTCGCCCGGCGTGCCGTGCCAGCCGACCGCCACCAGCCCCTGGTCCGTCGCCGCCAGGTCGTACACGTCCGCCGCCCGCTCGGCGGGCAGCCACGACGTGCTCCAGGTGGCGCCGTCGTCCTCCGAGACGGCCGCGAACTCCCGGCGGGCCCCCTGCGTCCGGGCCGTCCCGATGGCGACGATCCGGCCCTGGTACGCGGCGACGTGGCGGAGCCCGGCCGCGGCCGCCCCGTCGGGCACCAGCCGCTTGCGGGCCTTCCAGTTGACGCCGTCCTCCGACACCCAGACGACGCCGCGCTCCCCGTCGCCGCCGCCGGCCGCGCCGACGGCCACGTAGCCGTTCGCGTTGGCCGTCAGGTCCAGCACGCGGACGCCGGAGCCGCCCTGCGGCAGCTTGCGGGAACGGGTGAACTTGCGCAGGTCGCGGGTGAACCACAGCGCGGGGCCGGTCGTGCCGGAGGCGCCGGTGTCCTCGCCGGCCAGCACGTACCCCTCCGGGCCGGCCGCCACGGCGGTCACGGCCAGGCGGGCGTGGTCCTGCGGGCGGGCCAGGTCGCCGCCCGCCGGCACCCGTTTCCAGGAGCGGCCGTCCTCGGAGGTGACGAGCAGCGGCTCGGTGACGCCGATGCCGGTCTGCGTGGAGCCGGCCGCCAGCCAGCCGCGGCGGCCGTGCACGACGTCGTCGAGCTCCTGCTCGCGGGGGCCGCCGAGGCTCATCGACGTCCAGCTCTTCCAGTTGAGGCTGGTCCAGATGCCGGCGTCGCCGGAGGCGCTGCCGACCGCGACGTACCGGCCTTCGTGGGCGGCCAGGCCGTTGGTGCGGCGGGCGATCCGCGACAGGCCCTCCACGTCGGTCAGCCGCACGCGCGCCGCCTCGCCGCGCGGCGGCGCGGACAGCAGGACGAGCTGGTTGTCGACGTCCGCCGCCGCCTGGTCGCCGCCCGCCAGCAGCGTGCCCGACTGCGTGATCGTGACCCCGCGCAGCGTGGCGCCCCGCAGCCCCGCCAGGGCCGCGCGTTTCGTCCAGGTACGCGCGTCGCGGCTGGTCAGCACCTCGTACGAGTCGAGCTTCGCCTGCGCGACCACGGCGACGCCGCCCGGATGGGTGATCACCGACTCGACGCCGGGGCTCTCGCCGCCGAGCCCGCCGATCGAGCCGCACTGCGCCCACTGCTCGCCGCTCGGCGAGCAGTACACCCGCACGTCGCCCTCGATCGTGCGCTGACGGGTGGGCACGAGCACGAACCGCTCCGGGAGCACGGCCAGCGACCCGGCCCGCGGCATCGCCTCCGGGAGCTGGAACCCCGTCGCCCGCCAGGTACGCCCGCCGTCGGCCGAGCGCACCACCCGTGAGCCGTCGCCCTGCGCCGGCCGGGCCACGGCGATGACCGTGTCCCCCCTGGCCACGACCGCCCGCAGGTCGAACGTGTCCAGAGCGCGCAGGTCGGTCCGCTGCCAGGCGCGGCCGTCGGACGACTGCCAGGCCGCCGGGCCGAGGCCGCCGTCCTCCCGGGCCGTGCCTCCCACCGCCACGAACCCCGACCGGGTCCGCGCGACGTCGGCCACCACGTCGCCGTCCCTGAACGCCGCCAGGCCGCTCTCCTCCACGGCCACCCAGCCGAGGCCGTCGGCGCTGGTCCACAGGCCCCGTCCACCACCGGGTCCACCGCCGGCCCCGCTCACGCCCCCGCTGACGTCGCCGCCGATGGCCAGCCAGCGGCCGTCGCCGCCGACGACCCGCCGCACCGTCGAGGTCGTCGCGCCGCCGCTGACCTTGCCGAGCCGCCACGTCCTGCCGCTGTCCGGCGAGAACAGGAACAGCGGGCGCGGCGTCGGGCTCGTCGTGTCGCTGCCCACGGCGACCACGGCCTTGCCGGCGGCGGCGATGTCGTTGAGCACCTGGTTGGAGCCGTCGCCGGCGGACGGGACCGTGAACAGGTCGTCGCCGGACCGCCCGGTGCCGGCCGCCAGGCGCAGCGCGGGCTCGCCCGGGGCGTTCCACCGCCACACGATCACGGTGCCGGCGATGACCAGGGCGAGCGCCAGGACGACGGCCACGGGGGCGGCCATGCTGCGCCGCCCGCGCACGGGGCCGGCTCGCCGCACGGCCGAGGGTGCCGGCCCCCGGTGGTGCCGCCCGCCGTGGGCGCCGGAGCGGGGCGGGCCGGAGGCGACGAGCAGATCGGGCCTCGTGGGCCGCCCGGCCGGCGGCCTGCCCACCCGCCGCACCTCGACCTCGTCACCCGGCCTCTCCTCGGGCTGGTCGTCGGGCCGATCCACAGGCCGGTCCTCGGGGCGGTCCTCGGGCCGGTCCTCGGGCCGGTCGCCGGGCTCATCCCCGGGCTCGCCGCCGTCCTCCTCGCGATCGGCGTGCCGGGTCTCGGCGGTGGCTCCGACAGGGGGCGGGGCGTCGATCACGGGCAGTGGAGCGGCCACGTACGGACGCGCCCGGGACGGGAGATCGTCGTCCTCGTCACCGTCCGGACCGTGCCCGCCGTCGGCGGCGGGCGCCTCGCCCGGAGCCGCGTCGCGGCTCTCGAACCAGGAGCCCGGCACCACCCCGGTCGGCAGCACTCCCGGGTCCACCACCTCGGGCGGGATCACGCCCGCCGGCACCACGCCGGGCGGCAGGTCGTCCCGCCCTTCCGCGCCGGGGTCCGTGCCCCGCGGGGAGGGACGATGGGGCTGGGGGCGGGGCGGGCCGCCGGCGACCAGCTTGTCGGGCCGGTTCACCAGCCGCCGGGGCCTGCGGCGCGGCTCCGCCTCCGGCTCTGCGGTGGGCGAGCTGTACGGCCGGCGCCCCCGGGGCGGCTCCTCCGGCTCCTCGTCCTCCGGAGTGGGCGCCGAGAACGGCGGCATCCCCCAGGGCGACGCCAGCGGTAACCCACGGGCCCGGTCGTCCGTGGGGCCCGGCGGAGAGTGCCTGATGCGAGGCTCCCCCGATGCCGACGGGGACGGGGGTGGGGACGACGGGGGCGTAGGTGTGGCGGATGGGGCCGTGGTGGACGGGTCCGGGACGGATTCCGGGTGAGGGTCGTCGTCACCCGGCGGTCGCCGTGGCGGATCGCTGGGAGCGGAGGCCACGCGGCGCACCTCCTAGTCGAGCTCGTCGAACGGGTCGAACCTGATCAACAGGGCACAAAACCGCATTTCCGGGATTCGGCCGGACGATTCGGACCGCTCCAGGGCTGGGGATCACTTGCAGGCGCCTGTCCCCGGGAATGCCGGCACGCGTCGACACGTACCCCGCCGGACAGAAATGATCACCTCCGCCATCCTCGCCTCCCCACAGCATCCAGACCAGCACGCCGAAGCCAGAATGGCGAGACCTCTCTAGCGAGATTCCTCTGCCCCGTCGCCGGATTTATCCAGAGATGACGCTGATTGACCGCTTTTTCGCGAGATAGAGAACCCCGCCGGCGAACACCCCGAGCTGCACCACGGTCCCCGCGAGCGCCTGCCACGGCACCGCACCCTGCCGCAGCGCGTCGTCGAGCTGTCCCGCCGCCGCGCTCAGCCCGAAGGCCATCATGTTGTTGACCACGTGCAGCGCGATCGGCGCCTCCAGCCCTCCGGTCCGTACGGCCAGCCACCCCATGACCGCGCCGAACGCGAACACGTCGAACAGCCCCGCCCCCGTGTAGCCGTGCAGCGACGCGAACAGGGCGGCACCCAGCACGATCGCCCACACCGGGTTGCGCACGTGCGCGCCCAGCGCCTGGAGCACCCACCCGCGGAAGATGTACTCCTCGGCCGCCGCCTGGAAGGGCACCAGCAGCACGATCACGATCAGGGCGGGCACGAACTCGCGCCAGCCCGCCCACCCGAACATGTCGGAGGTGTCCTCCCCCGACAGCATGAGCGCCACCGCCTGGGCGGTCTGTCCCAGCACCAGGGCGAGCACGGCCACCCCGGCGCACGACAGCAGCCACGGCCAGCGCAGCCGCCCGGCCACCGACGACAGCGTCCCGGGCCTGCGCTGCTGCACCAGCGCGGCGGTCCCGAACACCAGCGGCAGCACGGCCGCGATCGACAGCAGCAGCACCGCCATCCCGAACACCGGGTCGCCGAACGACTCGTCCGCGGTGATCGGCATCGGCAGCCCGGCGATCGTGGCGAACACCGAGCCCGCCAGGACCACCACGACGCCCACGACCAGGAACCCCAGGGCCACCACCAGCGTGCCGACGATCTGCCGCCACGGGCGGGCGAGGGGCGTCCTGGCCAGGTGGTCGTAGCGGGCGCCGGAGGGCGTGGGGGCGAACCAGGACACCGGCTGCGGCAGGGGCGCGCCGTAGACCGGATGGCCCGGATGGGCGGGGTAGGGCGGCGCGCCGTAGGGGGGAGCCGCCGGGGCGGGCGGCTGCGGGGCGGACTCAGGGGAGCCCGCCCGCCAGGGCTGGTGGACGGGTCCGGGCGGCTCCGTGCCGTACGGAAGCTGGGGTCCTGAGTTCTCCTGCATCTTTACATTCTGTCCATCCGATGCGCATTACTTCACAGACGGCTCGTCCTTTTGGGCGGATGCTCGTGGTGTCAGCATGTCGAGCCTGGGAGCGGATCCAATGTCAAGGCTGGGACCTGTCCTCACCCTGGCGGCCGGCGCCGTGCTCGCCGCGGGGCTCGGTGTCGCCAGCGTCACCGCGGCACCCGCGGCGGACCGCACCGCCACCGCGAGCACCACCGGGAACACCAAGAGCCCGGAGAGCACCAAGAGCCCGGAGAACGCCGCGAACGACCAGACCGCGCGGCCCGCCGAGGGCACGCCGCGGGCCACGCCGTCCCCGACCCGTACGGCCAAGGGCCCCGCCAAGGCCGACTACGGCGGGCACGTGGACCGCAACGGCGGCCTCATCGCCATCTCGGTCCGCGGTGACAAGGCCATCGGCTACTTCTGCGACGGCCGTTCCGAGGCGTGGTTCAAGGGCGACGCGGCCGGCGGGAAGGTCGGCCTCGCGGGCTTCGGCGGCGCGGCGGCCGGGGCCACCCTGGGCGGCGGCAAGGCCAAGGGGTGGCTGAAGGTCGGCGGCAAGCGGTGGACGTTCGACGCGCCGGTGGTCAGGAAGCCGTCGGGCCTGTACCGGGCGACCGCGCAGGTGCGCGGCGCGAAGATCCGGGCCGGCTGGATCGTGCTGAAGCGGCCGCAGGGCGGCTTCACCCAGGTCGGCGCGGCGTTCGCCGGCGAGAAGCAGATCCAGGTGCCCGAGCTGGACGGCGAGCGGCCGACCGAGCCCGTGACCGCCGGCGAGGCCACCCTCTACCCGAAGGACGTCGACGGCTTCATCGAGGAGATGCGATGACCACCACCGTGCGCCGCAGGCGGCCGGGCGGCCTGACCGTCCTCCTCACTCCCCTGCTCGCGGGCGCGCTCGCCGCTGTGGCGCTGGGCGTCTACGGGCGGGTCCACGCGCCCACGGGCTTCGCGGTGGGACCGGCGGGCTTCTCGGGGGCGCTGCCGATGAAGGCGTGGCTGACGACGGGCGCGTTCCTGCTGGCCATCGTGCAGATCGTGTCGGCTTTGTCGATGTGGGGCAGGCTGCGGGTCCCCGTCCCGCCGGCCGTGCACCGCTGGTCGGGCCGGCTGGCGTTCGTCCTGACGATCCCGGTCGCCTTCCACTGCCTGTACGCGCTGGGACTCCAGTACGACGTGCCGCGGGTGCTCGCCCACTCGCTGCTCGGCTGCTTCTTCTACGGCCTCTTCACAGCCAAGATGCTGGCGCTGCCCAAGCGGGGAACGCCGGGCTGGACGCTGCCGGTGCTGGGCGGGCTGGTGTTCACGGCGCTGGTGGGCCTCTGGCTGACCTCGGCGTTCTGGTTCTTCACCAGCGTCGGGGTCACCTTCTGACGGGAGTCACTCGCCGGGCTGGAACGTCTTCGTACGGCTCAGCCCGGCGGCGCGGCCCTTGGCGGCGACGACGAGCGCCATCTTGCGCGACGCCTCGTCGATCATCTCGTCGCCCAGCATGACGGCCCCGCGCCGCTCGACCGTCGTGGAGTGCTCGTACGCCTCCAGGATGAGCTCGGCGTGGTCGTAGTCCTCCTGGGTGGGCGAGAACACCGCGTTGGCCGCGTCCACCTGCGACGGGTGCAGCACCCACTTGCCGTCGAAGCCGAGCGCGGCGGACCGCCGGGCCACCCGCGTGAACCCCTCGACGTCCTTGATCTGGAGGTACGGCCCGTCGATCACCTGGAGGTCGTGCGTCCGGGCGGCCATGAGCAGCCGCATGAGGATGTAGTGGTAGGCGTCGCCCTCGGTGTAGCCGGGGGGCTGCTCGCCCACGACGAGGGTCCGCATGTTGAGCGAAGCCATGAAGTCCGCGGGCCCGAACACCAGCGTCTCCAGCCGCCGGGAGCTGCCCGCGATGGTGTCGACGTTGACCAGCCCGCGGGCGTTCTCGATCTGCGCCTCGATGCCGATGCGGCCCACCTCGAAGCCCATGGCCTTCTCGATCTGGGTGAGCAGCGTGTCCAGCCAGACGACCTCGGTGGAGTCCTGGACCTTGGGCAGCATGAGGCAGTCGAGGTGCTCGCCCGCGCCCTCGACGACCCCGATCACGTCGCGGTACGTCCACTGCGTCGACAGGTCGTTGACCCGGACGACGCGGGTCTTGCCGGTCCAGTCGCCCTCGCGCAGCGCGGTGACGACGTTGGCGCGGGCCTGGTCCTTGGCCAGCGGCGCGACGGAGTCCTCCAGGTCGAGGAACACCTCGTCCACCGGCAGGCCCTGGGCCTTCTCCAGGAACCGGGGGTTGCTGCCGGGTACCGCGAGAACCGAACGACGTGAGCGCATGCGGCACACGCTAGTGGGTCCGCCTGCGAGGGGCACGGCGACCGGCTTCTATCGCACCCGTACAAACCGGTCGGGTCGTTCTTGGCACACCCGGTGCAGGACACGAAGCGGGCGACGGCCAACAATAGGGGCAAGACCAAGCGAAGGAGTGTAGCCCTGATGGCATCCGCCCCCGTGTCGATCCGCCCCGCCGTCCTGTCCGACCTGCTGCCGGGCAGCCGTGTCCGCGACGTCGCCCTCGTGGTCGGAGGAGCGGGCCTGACCGGTCTGGCCGCCCAGCTCACGGTCCCTCTCTGGCCCGTGCCCGTGACGGCCCAGACCTTCGCCGTCCTGCTGGTGGGCGCGGCCCTCGGCATGAACCGGGCCGCCGCCGGCATGGCCCTCTACCTCGTCGCCGGCATCGCGGGCGTGCCCTGGTTCGCGGGTCACAGCTCGGGCTTCGGCGGGGCGACGTTCGGCTATGTGCTGGGCTTCATCGCCGCGGCGGCCGTCGTCGGCAAGCTCGCCGAGCGCGGCGCCGACCGCACGGTCCTCGGCACGGTCGGCACGATGGCGCTGGGCAACGTCATCATCTACGCGTTCGGCCTGCCGGTGCTCGTGGCGGTGACCGGCCTGGACCTGGGGACGGCGCTGGTGGAGGGCGCCGGCAAGTTCCTCGTGGGCGACGCCGCCAAGATCATCGTGGCGGCCGGCCTGCTGCCGCTGGCCTGGAAGCTCGCCCGCCGCTAGACGGGCCGCGATCGGCGAGGGCCGGGCTCTTCGGAGCCCGGCCTTTCTCGTGCCTTGTTTCAGATGGTCATATCATCTAGATTGTCTCGCCATATGATCGCATCATCTGGAGGCTTCGTGGCGGACATCCCAGAGCTCGACCTCACCGATCCCGAGGTGGTCGGTGACCCGTTCACCGCGTACGGCCGGGCCAGGGAGCGCTCGCCGATCGCCCGGGTCCTGACGCCGGGCCTCCCGCCGCTGTGGACGCTGACCCGGCACGAGGGCGCCCGCGCGATGCTGGCGGACGCCCGGTTCGCGATCACCTCGGGCAGCTTCCTGCGGCCGGACGTTCCCGAGGACTGCCTGCCGTACATGCGGACCATGTCAGAGATGGACGGACCCGAACACCTGCGGCTGCGCCGGCTGGTCGCGCCCGCGTTCACCGCGCGGCGGGCCTTGACGCTCAGGCCCGCGATCGAGCGCGTGGTGGAGCGTCTGCTGGACGAGCTGCCCGGCCACGCCGGCGACGGCGTCGTGGACCTGCTGCGGCACTTCGCGACCCCGCTCCCGATGGAGGTCATCTGCGAGCTGGTGGGCGTGCCGGAGGAGGACCGGCCGCGCTGGCGCGAGTTCGGCACGCTCGTCGCCGCGGGGGCGGGCCCGGGGTTCGCCGCGGCCATCCCCGGGATCATGGCGGGCGCCAGGGAGGCGGTCGCCCGCCGGCGCGCCGCCCCGCCGACCGGCGACGCGCCGTCCGACCTCCTGGCGGATCTCATCCGCGCGCAGGCGGAGGACGGCGACCGGCTCAGCGACACCGAGCTGGTCACGCTGGTCTGGCACCTCGTCCTCGCCGGGCAGACCCCGGCGAACCTCATCGCGAACGCCGTCCACGTCCTGCTGTCCGAGCCCGCCCAGCTCCGGGCACTGCGCGCGGACCCCGGCCTCATGCCCCGCGCCGTCGAGGAGCTGACCCGCTGGTGCGGCCCGATCCTGCTGACGGTCCCCCGCCACGCGAGCGAGGACGTCGAGCTGTACGGGGCGGCCATCCGCGCGGGCGACGCCGTGACGGCCTCGGTCGCCGCCGCCAACCGGGACCCGCGCGTGTTCGAGGACCCGGACCGGCTGGACGTCACCCGGGCCCGGGAGGCGACCCACCTGGGGTTCGCCCACGGGGCCCACTTCTGCCTGGGCGCCTCCCTGGCCCGCGTGGAGACCGGCGTGGCCCTGTCGGCTCTGCTGCGCCGCCTCCCGGACCTGGCGGCCGGCCCGGAGGGCGCGCGACGCGCTCCCGACCCTGGCACGTGGCGTTTGACGTCGCTCCCCGTGACCCTGTGAGGCCGCTGGTCAGCCGTCCGCGCGAAAACTCTGTGAGGTTCTGACCTGCAAGGATGCGAGCGGCGACTGCAGGCGGACCGCCACGCGACCTGCCACCGGATCACCGCGCTGGATTACAGTCGGGACGTGAGCGACACACGCGCGGCCATCGAGGAGGGCGCGAAGAAGTCCGGCGTCCTCTGGCTCGGCCTCGACCGCCCCCGCCTGGCCTGGCACGCCTGGCACGACGGCGCCATCCACCTCGTGACCGGCGGCGGCGAGCAGGACCTTCCGGGACTCGCCGGCCTCGACCGGGTCCGGGTCACCCTGCGCAGCAAGGACAACGGGGCGCGGCTGGTGGAGTTCGACGCGGCGGTCCAGGTCGTCGACCAGCGGGCGGAGCCGGAGGCGGTCGCGGCGCTGGCCAAGGAGCGGCTCAACGCGCGCGACGGCGCCCACCTGGCGGACCGCTGGGCCCGGGAATCCACGGTCCTCCGCCTCACACCCCTGGAGTCCTGACCCGCCCTCCGGGTCGTCCCTCCGCGGTTCGCCGAGACGTGACGCCGGCGCAGGGCGACGTCCAGCATGTCGTGGCCGGTCAGGTCTGTGCGCGGTCCAGGGCCAGGCCGGCCTCGGCGGACGACGCCGGGGCCGCGGACCCGGTCGCCGGCGCCCCGCCCCGGGAGGCCGCCGTCTGGGCGAGCAGCGCCCCGGACAGCACCAGCAGCCCGCCGATGATCTGGAACGCCCCGAGCGCCTCGCCCACCAGCGCCCAGGCCACCACCGCGCCGCCGATGACCTCCAACGACGCCACCGTCGCGCCGACGGCCGCCGACAGGCGACGCACCGCGTTGACGCCCAGGATGTACGCCGCGACGGTCGCCACCAGCACCATCCACAGGTACGCCCCGAACGCCGGCAGGGTGAGGCCGCCTCCCTCGGGAGCGACCGAGCGGGTGAACGCCTCCCAGGGGATGCTCCACGGCCGGGCGAACGGCACGAGCACCACGGCGGCGCCCAGCATGCCCCAGGCGATGAGCCCCAGCGGATCCACGTCATCCCCGAAGCTATCGCTCATCAGGAAATATCCGGCGCAGCACGCCCCGGCGACCAGGGCCAGCAGCAGCCCCAGCGCGTCCAGCCGCAGGCCGTCCCAGACCTCCACCACGATGCCGAGCCCCACCACGGCGGTCACCGCGCCCAGGTACGCGGAGCGCGGCAGCCGGATCCGGCGCACGAAGCGCACCCAGACCACGACCATGACCGGCGCCATGTACTCCAGCAGCAGCGCGATCCCCACGGGCAGCCGGGTGAGCGCGGCGAAGTACAGCGACTGCACCCCGGCGACGGCCACGACGGCGTACACCCCGAAGAACGGCAGCCGCGAGCGCGGGATCCGCAGGGCGGACGGCTTGAGCACGGCCAGCACGGCGACCATCAGCAGCCCCGCGCCGGCCATCCGCACCCAGACCGCCTCCATGGGCGCCAGCCCGGCCGCGTTCAGGTACTTGGCCATGGGTCCGGAGAACGCGAAGCACCACGCCGAGACGAGCGCCATCGCGAGTCCCGTGTATCTCATTCCCACACCATTCGCCGTAATTACCGTTCTTATCTTTTGATACTGACATGCCGGGCGTCCGGGGCGCAATGTCGCCCGGCTGTTAGCCTGCTCGGTATGAAGATCTTCGTGGCCCGCCTGGCCGGGACCTCGGTCTTCGACCCGGCCGGCGACCAGATCGGCCGGATCAGGGACGTCGTGGTGGGCCTGCGCGGGACCCTGCCGCCCGCCGTCCACGGCATGGTGGTCGAGGTGCAGCCGCGCCGCCGCGTCTTCCTGCCCATCACCCGCGTACGGGGGATCGAGGCCGGCGCGGTCGTCTTCACGGGCCGGCTCAACCTGCGCCGCTTCGAGAAGCGCGCGACCGAGACCCTCGTCATCGGCGAGATGCTCGACCGCACGGTCAGCGCCGAAGGCGAGCAGATGACGGTCTTCGACGTCGCCATGGAGGAGACCAGGCCGTCGGCCTGGGAGATCACCAAGGTCGCCGTGTACCGGGGCAGGCGGCGGCGCGACCCCCGGATCATGGCCTGGGGCGAGGTGTCCGGGTTCGACCAGCTCCAGAAGGACCAGGGCGCCGCCGGGCTGATCGCCGCGTTCGAGTCGATGCGGGCCGCCGACATGGCCAGCGCCCTGCACGAGCTGCCCGGCAAGCGGCGGATCGAGATCGCCCGCGCGCTCGACGACGACCGGCTCGCCGACGTGCTGGAGGAGCTGCCTCCCCGCGACCAGATCGGCATCCTCAGCACCCTCGAACCCGCGCGGGCCGCGGACGTCCTGGAGGAGATGGACCCCGACGACGCCGCCGACCTGCTCAACGACCTGCCCGCCGACCAGGCCGCCCATCTGCTGGCGCTGATGGAGCCGGGCGAGGCGGCGCCGGTGCGGCGGCTGCTCACCTACCCGCAGGACACGGCCGGCGGCATGATGACCAGCGAGCCGGTGATCCTGCCGCCGACCGCCACGGTCGCCGAGGCGCTCGCGCACATCCGGCAGAAGGACCTCGCGCCGTCCGTCGCGGCCCAGGTGTACGTGACGCGGCCGCCGAACGAGACGCCCACGGGGGCGTACCTGGGCGTCAGCCACTTCCAGCGGCTGCTGCGCGACCCGCCCTCCACGCTGCTGGGCTCGGTGCTCGACCCGTCGATCGACCCCATCCGGCCGGGTTTCACACTGCCCGAGGTGGCCTGCTACCTCGCCAGCTACAACCTGGTGGCGGCGCCCGTGGTGGACGAGCTGGGGCGGCTGGTGGGCGCGGTCACCGTGGACGACGTGCTCGACCACATGCTCCCGGCCGACTGGCGCGAAGGCGCGCACCCATGAGCGCCCGCCGGCCCGCCCGGCTCTCCGGCGCCGGGGAGCCGTCGTGACGGCCGAGCGGCTGGACCAGCCGCGCGACCTGCGCCGCACGCTGCGCCCGCACTACGACCCGGAGGCGTTCGGCCGCCTGTCGGAGCGGATCGCCCGCTTCCTCGGCACCGCACGGTTCATCGTCTACATGACGGTGTTCGTGGCGGTCTGGGTCATCTGGAACGCCGTCGCCCCGGCCGACCTGGCCTTCGACCCGTACCCGTTCATCTTCCTCACGCTCATGCTGTCGCTCCAGGCCTCGTACGCGGCGCCCCTCATCCTGCTCGCCCAGAACCGGCAGGCCGACCGCGACCGGGTCCAGTACGAGCAGGACCGCGAGGCCGCCGAGCGCAACCAGGCGGAGATCGAGTACCTGACCCGGGAGATCGCCGCGCTGCGGATGGCGCTGAGCGAGGTCGCCACCCGCGACTACCTGCGCTCGGAGCTGCAGCATCTGCTGGAGGAGCTCAGGGAGCGCCCGTGACCTCGGCCAGCCGCGCCGCGAGCTCCCGCACCCGGGTGACCTCGCCGGGGCCCAGGACATCGAGGAACTGCGCGCGGACACCGCGCAGGTAGGTGGGCGTGGCCTCGGCCAGCCGAGCCGCTCCCGCGTCCGTCAGCACCGCGAACAGCCCCCTGGCGTCGCTCTCGCACGCCTCCCGGCTCACCAGCCCGTCGCGCTGCAACCGGTCGATGAGCCGGGTCAGGCCGCTGCGGGACAGCAGCACCCTGCCGGCCAGGTCGTTCATCCGCAGCCGCCGCCCGGACGCCTCGGCGAGCTGCGACAGCACGTCGTACGACGCGAGCGGCAGGTCGTGTGCGTCCAGCAGTTCGGCCTCCAGATGGCGCGTGATCCGCACCTGCGCCCGCTGCAGCATCCGCCAGACGGCCAGCTCCTCGACGGTGAGGCCCTCGTCGCGCAGAAGAGTCACGGAGTAACCTTAGTTTGTTGCACGCACACCTATACAGCCATCGACGCGGCACGGATTAACCGTGCCGTGCCCCTGGTTCATACCATGGAGGGGCATCCTCACCGGCGTGCAGCGCCTGACATACAGAGACCACTAAGGAGGGACGGCACTCCCTTCGTGCCGAGACTTCGATGGCACCAACCCAGGAACAGGTGACGGCCGCCCTCGCCACCGTCATCGACCCCGAGATCCGTCGTCCGATCACTGATCTCGGAATGGTCAAGAGCGTCGACTTCGCGCCCGGCGGCGTGGTTCGCGTCGGCGTCTATCTCACGGTCGCGGGCTGTCCGCTGAAGGACACCATCCGCCGTGACGTCACCACTGCGGTCTCCCGGCTCGACGGTGTCACGGGCGTCGAGATCGAACTGGACGTCATGAGCACGGAGCAGCGCAAGGAGCTCCAGACCAAGCTGCGCGGCGACCGCGGCCCCGAGAAGGAGATCCCCTTCAACCAGCCGGGGTCGCTGACCCGGGTCTTCGCGGTGGCCAGCGGCAAGGGCGGCGTCGGCAAGTCGTCGGTCACGGTCAACCTGGCCGCCTCCATGGCGGCGAGCGGCCTCAAGGTCGGCATCGTGGACGCCGACATCTACGGCCACAGCATCCCTCGCATGCTGGGCGCCTCCGAGCGGCCGACCAAGGTCGAAGACATGATCATGCCGCCGATGGCGCATGACATCAAGGTCATCTCGGTGGGCATGTTCAAGCCGGAGGGCAACACCCCGGTGGTGTGGCGCGGCCCGATGCTCGACCGGGCGCTGCACCAGTTCCTCGCCGACGTCTACTGGGGCGACCTCGACGTCCTGCTCCTCGACCTGCCTCCGGGCACCGGGGACATCGCCATCTCGGTCGCCCAGCGCCTGCCGTCCGCCGAGATCCTCGTGGTGACGACGCCGCAGATGGCCGCCGCCGAGGTGGCCGAGCGGGCCGGGTCGATCGCGGCCCAGACCCACCAGCAGATCGCCGGCGTCATCGAGAACATGGCGTGGCTGCCCTGCCCGCACTGCGACGAGCGCATCGCGGTCTTCGGCGAGGGAGGCGGCCAGACGGTCGCCGACGCGCTGACCCGCACGCTCGGCGCCCGCGTGCCGCTGCTCGGCCAGGTGCCGATCGACCTGCGGCTGCGCGAGGGCGGCGACGAGGGCAAGCCGCTGGTCCTGACCGACCCCGACTCGCCGGCGGCGGCCGAGCTCCGCTCGATCGCGGGCACGCTGAGCAAGCGGTCCTCCAGCCTCAAGGGCCTCCAGCTCGGCCTGTCCCCCAACCGCGGCTAGCACCCGCTCGCGCTCCGGGCCCGCTCACACCGAGCGGGCCCGCCGCGTCTCCGCAGGCTGTCGCGGGTTGTTGTCGCGGGTTTCGGCGGGCTCCGACCAGCGGCGTCTGTTGTCGCGGTTTTCGGCGGGTTCCGACGAGCGGCGTCAGGTCGCCTCGGAGTCGTACGGCGGGATCTGGCCGTAGCCCAGCTCGTCCACCGGCTCCGGCACGGGCGCGGCCGTGACCGTCTCCAGCTCGCCCGGCTTGGCGTTCCAGGCGTCCTCGACGTCGTCCAGCAGGTGCTTGCGAACGAAGGTGCGCGGGTTGAGGTCGGCCGGGTCGAAGTCGGAGAACTCCGGCGGCAGGCCGGCTCTCAGGTCGTCGCGCGCGTTGTTGGCCATCCGGCGCAGGTTGCGCAGCGTCTTGCCCGCCTGCGCCGCCGCCTGGGGCAGCTTGTCGGGCCCGAAGACGAGGAGCGCGATGACGATCAGCGCCCCGACCTCAAGCCACCCGAGTCCGAACACCGTGAGCTCCTAGCGCAGTCCAACTACTCCGAGGACAACCCCGGCGTGTCCCAGCCTAAAGGCTCCCGCGCTCGGATCGACCTCCAGCCCCGGCCGTACCCGAGGGCGTGCCCCGGGTACGGTCACCGGCCCCGGGTACGGCCTCGGTACGGCTCAGGACGGCGTCGGGGCGGGCTCGGCGTCGGCCGTGACCGTGAGGGTGGCCGTACGCTCCTGCCCGGCGCGCTGGTACTTGACCGTGATGTGCGAGCCCGGCGACTTGCTGCGGACGAGCGCGATGAGCTCGTTGCCGTCCTGCAGGCGCAGCCCGTCGAGCTCCAGGATGACGTCGCCCGCCTTCAGCCCGGCCTTGGCGGCGGGACCGCCGGGGTCGACCGGCTGGCGGCCCTCGGCGGGCTCGGAGGCGATGCGGACGCCCTGGCCCTTGTAGTCGGGGTCGAGCACGATGCCGATCTTGGGGCGCTTGGCCTTGCCGCTCGTCACCAGCTCCTCGGCCACGCGCCGCGCCTGGTTGACCGGGATGGCGAAGCCGAGGCCGATGCTGCCGCTCTGGTTGGTGAGCGAGCGGCTCAGCGTGGCGATCGCGGAGTTGACGCCCACGACCTCGCCCTTGCCGTTGACCAGAGGACCGCCGGAGTTGCCGGGGTTGATGGCGGCGTCGGTCTGGATGGCGCTGATGTAGGCGGGCTCCTCGGAGCCGCCGCTCTCGTCGCCGGCGATGACCGGCCGGTTCAGGGAGCTGACGATGCCCGTGGTGACCGTGCCGGACAGGCCCAGCGGCGAGCCGACCGCGATCACCGGGTCGCCGACCACGACCTGGTCGGAGTTGCCCAGGTTGATCTCGGGCGTGCCGAAGGTGTCCTCGGGCTTGACCACGGCCAGGTCGGAGCCCGGGTCCCGGCCGACGATGCGGCCGGTCGTGGTCTTGCGGTTGTAGAACATGATCTTGATTTCGCCGCCCTTGGCGGCCATGGCGACCACGTGGTTGTTGGTCACCACGTAGCCGTTCTTGATCAGGAACCCGGAGCCCGTGGCGCCCTCGGTGTTGCTGCCGTTGCCGACCTCCAGCGACACGACGCTGGGCAGCACCCGCGCCGCCACGCCGGCCACCGAGTCGGGCGCCCGATTGGTGGCGCCGGTCGGGGCGGGGCCGAGGCTGTAGGTCGGGTCGGTGCCGTTGGAACGGGTCAGCAGGTAGGTGCCGATGCTGCCGAGCGCGGAGGCGACCAGGGCGATGACCACGGCCAGCGCCACGAGCACGCCGATGCCGGGGCCACGCCGGGGGGCCGCCGCGACGCCGCCTCCGGGAGGCGGCGGAGCCCAGCCGGGACCCATCCCGAGCGCGTGACGCGGGGGCGGCGGGGGCGTGTCGCCGCCGTAGGGCGCAGGGCCGGCCGAGGGGCCGAAGAACGGGCTCTCGTAGGCGCGGGTGGACGACCCGCCCTCGGCGCCGAACGACGCCTCGCCCGCGTCGCCCCGCCCGTGGGGCGGGTCACCGCCGTCGGGACGGCCGAACGGCGAGTCGTCGGCGCGTCCGAACGACGGGTCTCCGCTGTCAGGGCGGCCGAACGGCGTGTCGGGACCGTCGGGCCGGCCGAAGGGCCGGTCGCCCGCGTCGGGACGTCCGAAGGGAGGCTCGCCGGGGGCACCGCCTTCCTGACCGCTCTCCTGCCCGCGTTCCCGCCCTTCCGGCCCGGGCTCCTGCCCGGCCTCACGGCTCGGCTCGTACGGCGAGCGGCCACGCTGGGCGTCGTCACCCGGACCGACGTCGGAGGCGTCACGGGCGTCTCCCGAGGCGGCCTGGAACGGCGCCCCGTCCCCCGCCTCGCCACCACGGTCACCACGGTCGCCCGAAGAGCCGAACGAGGGCGAAGGGCCCCCGTAGGGGCCCTGAGGGGCGCCGAAGACGGGCACGTCACCCGGCTGCCCGGAGGCGGCCCGCCAGGCCCCCTGCGAGCCGTACGGCTCCTGAGGGCCTTCCGGCCGGCCATAGGCGTCCTGCGATTCGGACAAGGCGGGTGAACCCCAGGCGGCGCCCGGTGATTCGGAGCTCGGTGGTTCCCAGGAGCCGGGTGAGCCGGACGAGGGCGCTCCCGGCCCGCCGCCAGGCCGGTCGGCCTGGCCGTCCGCGGGCAGGAATTCCGGGCGCCCCTGAGTCACAGGGAAGTCCGACGGCATGCGTCCTTCGCCCGGGCGCGTCTCGTCGGTCATCTACGTCTCACCACTCCTTGCTCGACACCGCAATCCTGGTGCGATCGGCATACGAGAGTCGTAAAGCAATGGTCAGGAACCACGCTTCTACCGGCGGTTCCTCTCCAAAACCCCGAACTCCGATCGTATGCCCCCGACGCCGTGGACTACGCCACCGAGTATCCCAGCCCGCCGTGTCCTGGTCAGGGCGTGGCGGTGGGCGGGGTGGCCTGGGTTGAGGCGGGGGTGTTCTGCCGGAACAGCTCGACCGGCGGCGGCGTGCTGGTCTGCCCGGCGCCGGACACGGCGAAGAAGGTGCCGAGGGCGACGGCCGCGGAGACCACGCCGACCGCCACGTACGTGCCGCGCCGCCTACCCCGGCGGCCGGGGCCGGAAACGCCGCCGTTCGCGTCCCTGCGGGGGCGGTTGTCCAGGGGCGCGATGGAATGAGGGCCCGGCAGCGGGACACCTCCGAAGGTCCGCGCGGGGAAGGGCCGCTCGCGGGGCGGCAGCGGGCCGCCCGGCTCGGCCATCCGCAGCAGCGACATCGTCAGGTCGGCCGGCATGGCGAGCTCGTCGAGCGAGCGCAGGCGCGACTTCAGCGCCCGCATCGACTCGACCTCCCGCCTGCAGTCGGCGCAGAACGTCAGATGAGCCAGCGCGCGATCGCGCTCGGCGTGGTTGAGCTCGCCGTCCACGAGTGCGGACACGCGTTCTCCAAGATGCGACATATCAGACTTCCTCCCCACGGGGCCCCGACGGGAATGCTGGCGGGGGGACTACAGGCGGGGGAAGTTGTGAGTGTCGCGGGGCCCGGTGTTCGAGCGCCTCGCGCAACTGCGCCCGGCCACGGTGGATACGGCTCCGGACCGTGCCCAGCTTGACCCCGAGCGTGGCCGCGATCTCCTCGTACGACAGGCCCTCGATGTCACACAGCACGATCGCCGCGCGGAACTCGGGGGCGAGCGCGTCGAGCGCGGCCTGGATGTCGGGTTCGAGATGGGCGTCGTCGAACGCCTGCGCCGGTGACGGCTCCCGGCCGCGCAGCCTCTCGGCGGCGTCGTCGGCCAGTCCCTCGAACCGGATGCGCTGCTTGCGCCGCGCCATGTCGAGGAACAGATTGGTCGTGATCCGGTGCAGCCAGCCCTCGAACGTCCCGGGCGTGTAGCTCGACAGCGACCTGAAGACCCGTACGAAGACCTCCTGGGTGAGGTCCTCGGCGTCATGGACGTTGCCGGTCAGGCGGTACGCCAGCCGATAAACGCGCGCGGAGTGCGTCCGCACCACTTCCTCCCAGGTGGGAGGCGTCCAATCAGACACGGAGGCATCGGCCTGGTGGTCGCGTTCGTCCACCAGATCTCCTCTCTTTGGGACCACAGCTACCGCCATAGTGCCTGCTTTCGTCCCCTCATGCGCACTGCCTGCCTTCCGGACCGGCAAAGCCCGTTTAAACCTGCAACGCCTCAGGGTGCTCCTGAGTTCCCGTCCTGGCGCTACTCCCCTAGGCTGCGATCGGTGACCAATCGCACGAAAGTGGGGGGAGGAGGCCGATGACCAGTCAGGTGGAGGCCACTCTGGCCTATGCGGAGCAGTTCCATCACGAGGATGAGATCCTGCGCGCGGCGCGGCAGCGCGGCCTGGAGATGGGCGCGGTGCCCATCCTTCCCGGGGGCGGGGCGGCGCTCTGCTTCCTCGCCACGGCGCTCAACGCCAAGTCGGTCGTCGAGATCGGCACCGGCTGCGGCGTCTCGGGGCTCTGGCTGCTGCGCGGCATGCGCCCCGACGGCACGCTGACCAGCGTGGACGTGGAGCCCGAGCACCAGCGGCTGGCGCGGCAGGCGTTCGCCGAGGCGGGCTTCGCCGGCGGGCGGGTGCGGCTGATCACCGGCCGGGCGCTCGACGTGCTGCCCCGGCTGTCGGACGGCGGCTACGACATGGTCTTCGCCGACGGGGCCAAGCAGGAGTACGCCGACTACCTGGCCGAGGCGGTCCGGCTGCTGCGCGTGGGCGGCATCGTGGCCTTCGACAACGCGCTGTGGCACAACCGCGTGGCCGACCCCACCCAGCGCGACCCCGACACGGTCGCCCTGCGGGAGCTGGGGAAGCTGGTGCAGGGCGACGATCGTCTCCGGTCGCTGCTGATGCCGCTGGGCGACGGCCTGCTCGCCGCCGTCAAGATCGCCGACTAGCGCCGTCCCGCGCCCGCCGCCCCTTCGGCCCGCGCGGGCGCGGCCCCCGCGCGGCTACGCGCGGGTCAGCCACTCCAGCAGGACCCGCACCCCGAAGCCCGTGGCCCCCTTGGTCAGGATCCCGTCGTCGACCGTGCTGCGGCCCACTCCGGCGATGTCGAGGTGCGCCCACGGCCTCTTGCCCGCGAACTCCCTGAGGAACAGCGCGGCCGTGATGGACCCGGCGCCGTAGGTGCTGCCGCTCTCCACGTTGGCCAGGTCGGCGATCGGCGACTCCAGGGCCGGCGCGTACTCGTCGATCAGCGGCATCCGCCACAGCCGGTCGTCGCTGTCGCGGCCGGCGGCCAGGAGCGCGCGGGCGAGGTCGTCGTCGGTGGAGTAGACGGACCCGACGTTGCGGCCGAGCGCGACGGTGATGGCGCCCGTCAGCGTGGCGATGTCGACGACCGCGTCGGGGTCGAGCTCGGCGTCGGCGTAGGCCAGCGCGTCGGCCAGCACCAGCCGTCCCTCGGCGTCGGTGTTGAGCACCTCGACCGTGCGGCCGCCGTAGTGGGTGATGACGTCGCTGGGCCGCTGGGCGGTGCCGGACGGCATGTTCTCGGCGGAGGCGACCAGGCCGGTGACCCGGACCGGGACGCCCAGCCGCGCCAGCGCGCCGATGACGGCGATCACCACGGCGCCGCCCGCCATGTCGGTCTTCTGGGTCTTCATGTTCTCGGTCGGCTTGAGCGACAGGCCGCCCGAGTCGAACGTGATGCCCTTGCCCACCAGCACGACGTGCCGCTCGGGAGTGCCCTCGGGAACGTAGGAGAGCTGGATGAGCCGAGGGGGGTTGGCCGAGCCGCGGCCGACGGCGAGGATGCCGCCGAACCCGCCGGCCTGGAGCTGCTCCTCGTCCCACACCCGCACGGGCACGCCCTGCTCGGCGGCGCGCTCGGCCAGCCAGGCGGGCGTCTTGACCGACGCGGGCGTGTTGGCCAGGTCACGGGCCAGCGCCACGGCCTGCGCGACGGTCTCGCCCCGCCGTACGGCCTGCTCGTCGGCGAACGCGAACCGCAGCGAGCGCACGGGCGGCTTGCCCGGCCGGCCGATGCGGAAGGAGTAGGCGGCCAGCAGCGCGGCCTCGGCGAACGCGGCGACGTCACCCTCCGGCGCCACCACGGTCAGCTCCTCGCGGCCCTTGACCCTGCGGGTCAGCCCCGCCGCCGCCTTGCGCAGCGCCTTCGGCGAGCCGTCGCCGACGCCGTACAGCAGGACGCGCCCGACGCCGCCCTCCCGTGCCACGGGGACCTCGACGATCTCGCCGGCCTCGCCCTTGGCCTCGTAGTGGGCCAGCAGGCCGGGCAGGGGCACCGGCAGGTCGAGCTCGACGGCGGGAACCAGCTCGGGCGTGTAGGGGACGGCCAGCAGCTCGGCGTCGTCCGGGACGCCGGCGACCACCGATGCAGTGGTCTCAATGGGCACGGAACATTCTCCTCAAACGTCAGCGACCCTGGCGCGCGGATACGCCAGGGCCGTCGGACCAGGTCTTACTCGGGAGCTCTCAGCCGACGACGTTCTTCAGCGCCTCGCCGAGCGCCTTGGCCTCGTCTGCGGAAATCTCCACGACGAGCCGGCCACCACCCTCCAGAGGGACCCGCATGACAATGCCGCGCCCTTCCTTGGTGACCTCGAGCGGACCATCGCCGGTCCGCGGCTTCATCGCCGCCATGCGTGCATCCCTTCCTGCCTTGGGCTCCCGCAGCCCGCGGTTTTCAGTCCGCCCGCTAGGGAGGGCGGCGCATTCACGTCTTCTGTGATGTCCTATTCTCCCGCATCGAGAGCGCTCATGGGTAACGATCTCCTCCCAGAATGCGTTGTCGGGGGTGGAGAAGACGTCCAAACTGGACAGCGTGCACGCACGCGCCGCCCTGTTCGACCTCTATGGAGACCACCTGCGCCCGCGCGGCGGACAGGCCTCCGTGGCGGCTCTCGTACGCCTCATGAAACCCCTGGAGATCGCCGCTCCCGCCGTGCGGACCGCCGTTTCCCGTATGGTCAGGCAGGGCTGGCTGGAGCCCGTCAGATTGCCCCAGGGGGCCGGCTACGGGCTCACGCCGAAGTGCGTCAGAAGACTGGACGACGCAGCGTCGAGAATTTACCGAGCGGGAACACCGGCCTGGCACGGACGGTGGCACCTGATCGTTCTGGAGCCGATGAGGGATCGGCCGCGCAGGGAACGGGTCAGGGCCGTTCTCGCGTTTCTCGGGTACGCGCCCTTGTCGGAGACCACCTGGGCCGGGCCGCGCTCCTCCCGGGAGGTGGACCACCTGCTCGCCAGTGAGGGGCTGCGTGCCGACAGGTTCGACGCGGCGCTGGAGGGCGACCCCCGCGAGCTGGTGGCCCGGATCTGGGATCTGGACGCCGTCGGCGAGGCGTACGAGCGATGGCTGACGGAGGCTGCCACGCTGGTCGGGGCGCTGCCGGGCGGGGCGCCGGACGACCAGGTGTTCGCGACGAGGAGCAGGCTCGTGCACGGGTGGCGCAACTTCCTCTTCCGCGACCCCGGCCTGCCGCCCGAGCTGCTGCCGGCCGGCTGGCCCGGTGAGCAGGCCAGAGCGTACTTCGAGCAGGAGGCGTCCCGCCTGCTGCCCTCAGCCGCCGCGTTCGTCGACAGGGAGCTGCCGTGATCCGCTATGACCTGACCGACTCCGTCGCCACCGTCACGCTCGACCGGCCCGAGGCGATGAACTCGCTGACGGCCGAGGTGAAGTCGGCCCTGCTGGAGGCGCTGCGCCGGGCGGCCGGCGACGAGCAGGTGCGGGCGGTGCTGCTGACCGGCTCCGGCCGGGCCTTCTGCGCCGGCCAGGACCTGCGCGAGCACGCCGACAATCTGGAGGCCGGGCGCGGGCTGGCCGGCACCGTGCGCGAGCACTACAACCCGCTGGTGGAGCTCATCACCACCATGGCCAAGCCGGTGGTGGCCGCCGTCAACGGCGTCGCCGCGGGGGCGGGCGCCTCGCTCGCCTTCGCCTGCGACCTGCGGATCGCCTCGGAGCGGGCCAAGTTCGCGCTCGCGTTCTCCGGCATCGGGCTCGCGCCCGACTCGGGGGCGTCCTGGACGCTGCAACGCCTCGTCGGCGCGGGGCGCGCCGCCGAGCTGATGCTGCTCGGCGAGCCGGTCGACGCCGCGCGGGCACTGGAGCTGGGGCTCGTCACCCGGGTGGTGCCGCCGGACGACGTGCTCAAGGCCGCCGGGGAGCTGGCGGTACGGCTCGCGCAGGGGCCCACGCGCGCATACGCGGCCACCAAGCGGGCGCTGGCCTACGCCGCCACGCACACGCTGCCGGAGGCGCTGGAGCTGGAGGCGGTCCTGCAGGACGAGTGCGCCGCCACCCGCGACCACCGTGACGCCACCCGGGCCTTCCTGGCCAAGGAGCGCCCGTCGTTCACCGGCCGCTGAGCACGCCCGTCGCCGGGGTGCGCGCCAGGCAGCCCTCGATGTGGTCGTTGACCAGGCCGATCGCCTGCATGAGCGCGTAGGCGGTGGTCGGGCCGACGAATCTGAACCCGTGCCGCTTCAGCTCCTTGGCCAGCGCCTTGGAGCCCGGCGTGACGGCGGGCACGTCGGCCATCGTCCTCGGCGTCGGGGCGCCCGGGTCGGCGTGCCGCCACACCAGCTCCGACAGCCCGCCGGGCAGGTCGAGCGCGACGCGGGCGTTGTTGATCACGGCCTCGACCTTGGCGCGGTTGCGGACGATCCCGGCGTCGCCGAGCAGCCTCTCGACGTCCTTCTCGGTGTACGCGGCGACCTTCGGGATGGCGAAGCCGTCGAAGGCGGCGCGGAAGTTCTCCCGCTTGCGCAGGATCGTCAGCCACGACAGCCCGGACTGGAACGCCTCCAGCGCCACCCGCTCGAACACCTTGTCGTCACCGTGGACGGGACGGCCCCACTCCTCGTCGTGGTAGGCCGTGTAGAGGGGGTCGGCCAGGCCCGGCCAGGTACAGCGGATCAGCTCGGTCACGCGCGCTCGTCCCCCTCCTTGCCCGCCACCGCCCGCACCGGCTCCACCCGCGTGCGGGCGGCCTCCTCGTGCGTGTCCGCCGTCTCGTCGCGCGGGCCCGAAGTGTCCTCGCGCGTGTGCGCGGGCTCCTCGCGCGTGTCCGCGGGCTTCTCGCTCGTGTCCGCGGGCTCCTCATGGGGGGCCGCTGTCTCGTCGCGCGTGTCCGCGGTCCCGTCGCCGGTGTGCGCGGCCTTCTCGCCGGGCTGGGGCTCTGGCTCGGGAGGAACGCCGTTCGCATCCGCCGGAACGCCGTCCGCGGCAGGCGTGCCCGGCTCTTCCGCGGGCGCCACCTCGGCGGCCGGGACCGCGATCGGCTCCGGCTGAGCTGCGATCGGGTCGGCCTGGGCGGCGATCGGGTCGCCGTCCTCGGGCAGGCTGGGCAGCTCGGCGGGGCCGTCGGGCTCGTGGTCGGTCCGTGGCGCGCCGCCGGGCGAGGCGTACAGCTCCTGGCGCGCGTACAGGCGGCTCGACATCAGCTCCGAGACTCGCTGCTCCAGCACGGCGATGCGCGTGTCGCGGGCGCTGATCGCGCTGGCGGCTCTGCGCAACGTCTCGTCGACGCTCTGTGTGTGATAGCCGACGATGTTGACCGGAAGCTGAAGCGCCATGAAGTCGACAGCCGTGAGCCGCGTGGCCTCGGGCAGGTCGAGGGGCGGCACGTCCGGCGGGAACTCGGTCAGCTCACCGCCCCTGCCAAGGGAGACCAGCACCACGCAGGCCAGGATGGCGAGCGCCGCGATGGCGAGGATGACCAGCACATGGGCATCGTACTCATACCATCGAGGCATGAGTCCCGCAGTTGTCGCACCCGGTGCGTCTCCGGACCCCGACTGGACCCCCGCGGGCTCGCCCGCCGAGGCCGCGGCGCTGGCGCGGGCGGGCGCGACCGTGCTGGTCACCCTGCCACCGGAGCTCGATGCCGCACTGGCCGCGGCGGCCGTCTACTGCTGGCACGGCGCGCGGGTGTTCGTCACCGAGCACACCGACCAGGTACGCCTGGCGCTGGAGATGACGGAGTCGCTGGCCGGCCGGCGCCCCCCGGCCCTGGCCCGCCGCGCCCTGGCCTGAAAACGCCGGACTGAAAGCACCGGACTGAAAGCACCGGACTGAAAGCACGGGCCCCGAACACCTGGGCCCCGAACACCCGGGCCCCGAACATCCGGGGCCTGAACGCCGGGGCCCGAGGCTCCGTGATCTGCGGGCCCTGGTTTCAGCCCGTGGCCTCGCCCAGCTCCTCCGCCGTGGGGCGCACCGGCTGGGCGCGGCTCTCGATGTGGTCGAGCGCCTCCTCCACCGACGTCGTCCACGAGATCGCGTCGAAGACGTTCGCCCGGGTGAACCCCTCGTCGTACATGTGCTCCACGAGCGCGCGCAGCGACGCGTACAGACCCCACGGGTCGAGGATGACCAGGGGCCTGTCATGGATGCCCAGGACGCGGGCCGTCCAGATCTCGAACAGCTCCTCCAGGGTGCCGATGCCGCCCGGCAGCACGAGGAAGGCGTCGGACCGCTCGTCCATGACGCCCTTGCGCTCGCGCATGCCGGGGGTGACGATCAGCTCGTCGGAGTCGCGGTCGGCGATCTCGATGTCCACCAGCGCCTGAGGGATGACGCCGATCGTGCGCCCGCCCGCCGCCCGGGCGGCGGCGGTGACGGCGCCCATGCAGGAGACGGTGGCACCGCCGCTGACCAGTGTGTGGCCACGTCTGGCCAGCTCGGTGCCGGCATGCGTCGCCAGCTCCACGTACTTGGGGTCGATCTTCTGACTGGACGCACAGAACACGCAGACATTCACGGCATGTCAGCTTATTGGGGTTCGGCGGTGTGGCCTGCGGCCGCCTCGATCTCCTCCTGGCGCAGCCCGGAGCGCGCCTGGTCGGACTCGACGACGATGCGCACGGCCTCGTCCACGTCGTCGGTGACGGTGATCAGGTCGAGGTCCTGCTCGGCGATCTTGCCGGTGCCCAGCAGCGTGCTCTTGATCCAGTCGATCAGGCCGCCCCAGAACTCCGAGCCCATGAGCACGACCGGGAACGAGGTGACCTTGTGCGTCTGCACCAGCGTGAGAGCCTCGAACAGCTCGTCCAGCGTGCCGAAGCCGCCGGGGAGGGCGATGAAGCCGCACGAGTACTTCACGAACATGGTCTTGCGGACGAAGAAGTAACGGAACTCGATGCCCAGGTCCACGTACTCGTTCATGCGCTGCTCGAACGGCAGCTCGATGCCGAGTCCCACCGAGACGGCGCCGTCGACCTCGGAGGCGCCGCGGTTGGCCGACTCCATCACACCCGGTCCGCCGCCGGTGATGACGGCGTAGCCGGCCTCGGCGATGGCCCGGCCGAGCGCGCGGCCCATGGCGTACTCGGCGGAGTCGGCGGGGGTGCGGGCGGAGCCGAAGACCGTGACGGCCCGCGGCAGCTCGGCGAGCTGGCCGAAGCCCTCCACGAACTCCGCCTGGATCCGCAGCACCCGCCACGGGTCCATGTGGACCCAGTCGGCGGGGCCCTGCCGGTCGAGCAGGCGCTGGTCGTGCGTGGATTCGGGGACGAGGCTGCCACGGACCACGGCCTGGCCCTGACGGCGCTCGCGACGTGTCGTATCCATGCGGATCACGCTAGCCCTCCTTCTGTGCCCCTGAACCAGGGGCCGTTCCCTCCGGCGCCGGCGCACCTCCCCGCGGACCGGGCCGTGGACGGCCCACCGACTGGGCCGTCCGAGCAAAATAGCAGGTCAACGCCCGTGTGGGGGGTGGCAAAAAATCATGAAAAAAGAGGGGAACCGGATTTCGACTCGCCTGCGTCTAACTGCCGAGGGTGCTGCTCGGGACTGAAAGTGGCTTTCCCCGCCAAATGGCCGGCGAGGAAAGCCACTTTCATGTTCCGGGGTCCCGTGTCAGGCCGAGAGCCAGTCGAGCATCGCCCGCTCGCTCTCCACGATCTTCTGCCGGGAGACGTACTCCCCCTGCTGGTGCGCCAGGTTCGGGTCGCCGGGGCCGTAGTTGACGGCCGGGATGCCCAGCGCCGAGAACCTCGCCACGTCCGTCCAGCCGAGCTTGGCCCGCGGCTCGCCGCCCACGGCCGCGGCGAAGGCCGCCGCCACCGGGTGCGTCAGGCCCGGCCGGGCGGCCGGGGCCCCGTCGGTGAAGCTCACCTCGAACCCGTCGAACACCTCGCGCACGTGCGCCCGCGCCTGGTCCTCGGTGAGGTCGGGCGCGAAGCGGTAGTTGACCGTGACCACGCACGTGTCCGGGATGACGTTGCCCGCGACCCCGCCGCGCACCCCGACGGCGTTCAGCCCCTCGTGGTACTCCAGCCCGTCGACGACCGGCCGGCGCGCCTGGTAGGCGTTCAGCCGGGCCAGGACCGGCTCGATGCCGTGGATGGCGTTGACCCCGAACCACGACCGGGCGCTGTGCGAACGCTTGCCCGTGACCAGCACCTCGGCCCGCAGCGTGCCCTGGCAGCCGCCCTCGATCACCCCGTCCGTCGGCTCCATCAGCACGGCGAAGTCGGCGGCGAGCCAGTCGGCGTGGTCGCGGGCGACCCGGTTGAGCCCGTTGCGCTCGGCCTCGACCTCCTCGCAGTCGTAGAAGACGTACGTGACGTCGCGGTTGGGCGCGGGGAGCGCCGCGGCGAGCTTGAGCGCGACGGCGACGCCCGCCTTCATGTCGGAGGTGCCGCAGCCGTGGAGGAGGTCGCCCTCGACGCGGCTCGGCAGGTTGGCGTGGACCGGGACGGTGTCGAGATGCCCGGCGATCAGCACGCGCTCGCCCCGCCCGAGCGTGGTGCGGGCGACGACCGTCTCGCCGGACCGGTCGACCTTCAGGTGCGGCAGCGCGCCGAGCGCCCCCTCCACCGCGTCGGCCAGCTCGCGCTCGTCGCCGCTCACCGACTCGATGTCGACGATCGCCGCGGTCAGGTCGCGGACGTCCTGGGTCAGGTCCAGCATCACGTGTTCACCCCGTGCTCGCGCAGCGCCTCGTTGAGCGCCGCCTTGTCGTGCCGCTGCCCCGGCTCCAGCCGCTTGATCACCAGCACGCACGGCAGGCCGAACGTGCCGCCGGGGAACTCCTTCTGACGGGTGCCGCCGACGGCCACGCACCAGTCGGGCACCCGGCCACGGGCCAGCTCCTCGCCCGTCTCCACGTCTATCACGGGGATCGACGCCGACAGGATCGTGCCCGCCCCGACCACCGCGCCACGTCCCACCCGGGCGCCCTCGACGAGCATGGCGCGGCTGCCGACCAGCGCGTCGTCCTCCACGACCACCGGCAGCGCCCCGGGCGGCTCCAGCACGCCGCCGATGCCCACGCCGCCCGACAGGTGCACGTTGGCGCCGATCTGGGCGCACGATCCGACCGTGGCCCACGTGTCGACCATCGTGCCGGACCCGACGTGGGCGCCGATGTTGACGAACGACGGCATCAGCACCACACCGGGCGCGGCGTACGAGCCCCAGCGGGCGATCGCGCCGGGCACCACGCGCACCCCGTCGAACGTGGTCTTGAGCGGCACCCGGTCGATGTGCTGGAAGTCGCCCACCTGCGACCGGGCCATGCCGAGCACCTTGAAGGCGAGCAGGATCGCCCGCCTGGCCCGCTCGTCCACCACCACCTCGCCATCCGACACCTCGGCCACCCGCGCCTTGCCGGTGTCGAGCAGGTCGATCGCGCCCACCACCACGGCGCGCGCCTCGGTGTCCTGGGGCGACAGCTCCGCGCGCAGCTCCCACAGGGCGTCGACCGCCGGTGGGATCGGTGACGACGTGCTCTGGTCACTCATGGCCACGGAGCTTATCCGGCCGGGTAGGTTTTCCAGAGTGCGCGTGCGCTTCTCCCGCGGTGTCATCACGATCGCGGCCATCGTCGTCGTGCTCGCGGTGGCGATCTCCGTGGGCCTGTTCAAGCTGCTCAGCAAGGCGCAGCCGCTCGCCCCTCCGGAGGCCTACTGCAGCGTGCGCACCCCGGAGGGCGCCCTCGACCTCGACATCGAGCAGGCGCAGATCGCGGCCACCATCGCCGCCGTCGCGGCGCGCCGCAGGCTGCCCGAGCGGGCCGTGGTGATCGCTTACGCCACGGCGCTCCAGGAGTCCAAGCTCTACAACCTGCCCGGCGGCGACCGCGACTCGGTCGGGGTGTTCCAGCAGCGCGAGTCGCAGGGCTGGGGCAAGAAGAAGCAGCTCATGGACCCGGTCTACGCGACCAACAAGTTCTTCGCGGCACTGGTGAAGGTCAAGAACTACCGGAAGATCCCGCTGGCCGAGGCCGCCCAGGAGGTGCAGCGCTCGGCGGGCGGCTACGCCTACGCCCCGCACGAGGAGGACGCCAAGATCCTCGCCGCCACGTTCACCGGCCGGGTGCCGCGCGCCCTCCACTGCTGGTACCCGCCGGCCAAGGGGGAGACGGCGCCGCCGAAGCCCAAGGCCACCGAGGCGCGCCGCCAGCTCGCGCGGGCCATCGGCGACCCGGCCGTCACGAGCACGCGCCGCGGATGGCTGATCGCGGCCTGGTCGGTGGCGTACGCGCAGAAGTACGGACTGAGCCGGGTGGGGTTCAGCGGCGCGGTGTGGAGGAACGACGCGAACGTGGAGGGCTGGAAGGCCGGCGGCAAGGCCGGCGACGCCCAGGTGGAGCTGTCGTAGCCGGACGCGCCCGGGTCAGGTCGCGCGGCTGACGATGGCGATGGAGCCGGGGGCCAGCGGGCTGGCGTAGCTGGCGGTCCACGAGCCGCCCTGGATCCGTTCGAAGGACAGCAGCCTGCCGTCGGAGGCCCGGTAGTCGGCGAAGTCGAGCAGGCCGCGCTCCGGCAGGCCGGTGTCGCCCTCGCACCGGAAGGCCGCCGTGCCGCGCTCGATGGGGAAGAACTCGACGCCCTCCATGATGAGCATGCTCTTGGCCGGGACCATGCCCTGCGTGGGCACCTCGGTCCACATGAACACCTCCAGGTGCGGCGGGTCGCCCTGGCGCATCTCGACCGACAGCCACTGCCGGCGGCGGGCGACGTCGCGCAGGAGGAACTCCGTCCACTCGTGCCCCTGCCAGGAGACGAACACGGCGCCCAGCACGCGCGCGGGCGAGCCGTGGACCTCGATCCCGTCGCCGACCTTGATCGTGCGGGGGTCGGCGTAGTCGGACCCGGCATACAGCACCACGCCCACCGGCGCCGGCAACGGGGTCTCGAGAGGAGCGACCTCGACCGGCGGCTCGGCCGTCCTGCCCTTCCTGCCCTGGCGCAGGACGGCCAGGAAAACCACCAGCAGCAGGAGGACGGTGGCGATGCTCAGTCCGAGTACGACCATGGCGGTCATGCCCATAGCTCAGCTCGCTCCACTCGCGGTCTGTCTCGGCGAGCGCCTTTGTCAACGCCCTGAGTAACGCCCTTATTGACATGTACGCGCCCGCCGGCGGGGCGGGCTGTGCCGGGATCCTACTGGAGGCGGCGTACCGCCGCATCGACGCGCTCGTCGGTGGCGGTCACCGCGATGCGCACGTGCTGCCCGCCCGCCGCTCCGTAGAATTCCCCTGGCGCGACCAAAATACCGATATCAGCGAGCTTGCCGACCTGATCCCACGATTTTTCTCCGTTGGACGCCCAGAAGTAGAGACCCGCTGTCGAATGGTCGATGCGCCAGCCGGCCGCCTCCAGCGCCGGGCGCAGCCGCGCGCGGCGGGCCGCGTAGAGCTCCCGCTGCTCGTCGGCGTGCCCGTCGTCGGCCAGCGCGGCGGCCATCGCCGCCTGCACCGGGGCCGGCATGATCATGCCCGCGTGCTTGCGGACCTCCAGCAGGCGCTTCACCAGCGCCGGGTCGCCCGTGACGAAACCCGCTCGGTAGCCGGCCAGATTGGACCGCTTGGAGAGCGAGTGGACGGCGAGCAGCCCCTCGTGGGAGCCGCCGCAGACGTCGGGGTGCAGGATGGAGACCGGTCGCTCCTCCCAGCCCAGCTCGATGTAGCACTCGTCGGAGGCCACGACCGTGCCGCGCTCGCGGGCCCAGGCCACCACCTTGCGCAGGTGCTCGGCCGGGAGCACGCGGCCCGTGGGGTTGCCCGGCGAGTTGATCCACACCAGGTCGGGGCGCTCGGGGCCGAGGGCCAGCAGGCCGTCCGAGGCCAGCGTCGAGGCGCCCGCCAGCCGCGCGCCCACGTCGTACGTGGGATAGGCCAGCTCGGGCAGCACCACCCGCTTGGCGCCGAGGTAGGTCGGCAGCCAGGCGACGAACTCCTTGGACCCGATCAGCGGCAGCACGTCGCGCTGGTCCACCGTGACCTCGTGCCTGCGCCGCAGCCAGCCCGCCGCCGCCTCGCGCAGCCTCCGGGTGCCGTGCGTCATCGGATAGCCGGGGCTGTCGGAGGCCGCGGTCAGCGCCTCCCGCACCGCCGGGGGCACCGGGTCGACCGGGGTGCCGATCGACAGGTCGACGACCCCGTCGGGATGGGCGCGGGCGCGCTCCTTGTAGGGCTCCAGCTTGTCCCAGGGAAAGTCGGGCAGGGTGTTCACGGAACTCCAGGTCTCGGTGGTGCGGGCCGTACCGCGACGGCGCACGTCACGGCACCGGCGCACACCGTGGCGCCGGGCCGGCCGGGCGACCGCCCACAGCGTGCGGGCGGCTAGTCGCCCTCACCCTGAGGCGGCAGCGCCGCGACGACCGGGTGGTCCTTCTCGATCTTGCCGACCTTCGAGGCGCCGCCGGGCGAGCCCAGGTCCTCGAAGAAGTCGACATTGGCCTTGTAGAAGTCCTTCCACTGCTCAGGAAGGTCGTCCTCATAGAAGATGGCCTCGACGGGGCACACCGGCTCGCACGCTCCGCAGTCCACGCACTCGTCCGGGTGGATGTACAACATGCGCTCGCCCTCGTAGATGCAGTCGACGGGGCACTCCTCGATGCACGCCTTGTCCAGGACGTCCACGCAAGGCTGCGCGATGACGTAGGTCACCTCGAGCTCCTTCTTCTCCGCCACCATGGCTGAATCTGACCGCGGTTTGCTAGGCCCTAGTATTGCCGTGCTTGTCGGCTGGCCGAAACGGAGGGTGGCAAACTCATGGCCGCTCGTCTGGTGATCAGCGTCACAAGTGCCGACGTGGGCGCCCGGATCACCACGCGCAGGCGGGTTTCCGGCGGGTTCAGCGACGCGGTCGGCGTCCTGGAATCGTGGGAGCACGGCGTGTTGCGGGTGCGTAAAAGGGACGGCACGCTCGTGGAGATCTCCGAGGAGAGTCTGGTGGCGGCCAGGATCGTACCGGCCGCGCCTCCTCGACCTGGGCGTCCGTAGCGGCGAGTATTCGCCGTGTGACCGTACGTATGTGTGCCGCCGCGGCAGCCATCCTCGTCAGCGCCGGGTGCGGCGCGTCCACCACCAGCACGCCGTCCAAGCCGCTCCCGCCGGTGAACGCGCGGGCCCTCTCCCTCAAGGAGGGCTTCGGCGACATGGACCGGCTCGTGGCGGCGGCCCGCCAGGAGGGGTCGCTCACCGTGATCGGGCTCCCCCACGACTGGGTGAACTACGGGGGTATCCTCGCCGCCTTCACCGACAAGTACGGCGTCAAGGTGAACGAGCTGGAGCCGAACGCCAGCAGCGCCCGCCAGCTCCAGGCGGCGGTGCAGCCCAAGCCCGACGTGTACGACCTCACGCTGGACGTGGCGGTGGCCCACGCCGGCCACTTCTCGCCGTACAAGGTGGCGGGCTGGCAGGACCTGCCGGACGACGTCAAGGACCCGACCGGCGCCTGGTACGCCGCCTACGGCTCGTACATGTCGATCGGCTACGACCCGCGCGTCCCCGCGCCCACCTCGTTCGCCGACCTCACCAAGCCCGGCTACACGGTCGCGCTCGACGGCGACCCGCTGCGCGCGGAGGCGGCCTTCGACGGCGTCATGGCGGCCTCGCTGGAGCGCGGCACGCCCCACCCGCGGCGCGGGGTGGAGCTGTTCGGCAGGCTCGGGCACGCCGGGCGGCTCACCGAGCCAGCCAAGGCGAACGTGATCGTGAGCTGGGACCACGTCAACGCCCGCCGCGCCGCGCAGAACCCCGACGGATGGAGGGTCACGATCCCGAAGGACGCCCCGCTCGGCTCGTACCACGTGCAGGCCATCTCCAAGACCGCGCCGCACCCGGCCGCGGCCCGGCTGTGGGAGGAGTTCCTCTTCTCCGACGAGGGCCAGAATCTGCTGCAGCGCGGGTACGCCCGGCCGGCGCGCGCGGAGGCCATGCTCATGCGCGGCAAGCTCGACACCGAGCAGGCCGCCAAGCTGCCCGTCCCGCCCGGACCGCCGGTCCTGCTCACGATCCCGCAAACCGACGCGGGAAAGTCCTATCTAAAGAGAGAATGGACAAAGAGCGTCCGGTGAGACCGATGTGACTCGGTATGTCATAGCGACGCTCAGCCTCTAAAGTGAACGGACAGCACGGCCACGGGGGCCCGATGTCTGACGAATGTGAGCTGATCGTCTTGCGATATGACGCACCGAGCTTGGAGCGGTGGAGCAGTCGCGCCTACGACGGCAGTTTCGGCTACGTCTCCACCCAGGGCGCTCCCCTGGTCGACCTGCTGGATCCGCGGCCCGGGGAGCGCGTTCTCGACCTCGGCTGCGGCACCGGCGTGCTGACGGCCCAGATCGCCGCGCGCGGCGCCGAGGTGCTCGGCATCGACGGCTCCCCCGCCATGATCGAGAAGGCGCTCGCGCAGCACCCCGGCATCGACTTCATCGTCGGCGACGGCCACGACTTCACCGTCGTCCAGGCCTACGACGCCGTCTTCTCCAACGCCGCGCTCCACTGGATGAGCCGCGACCCGGCCACCGTCATCGCCAACGTCCGCGAGGCCCTGGTCCCGGGGGGCCGGTTCGTCGCCGAGATGGGCGGGGCGGGCAACTGCGCCGAGCTGACCGCCGCCATGCTGACGGCCTGGCGCGAGTACGGGCTGCGCGAGCCCGACCTGCCCTGGTACTTCCCCACGCCCGCCGAGTACGCCCGCCGCCTGGAGCAGGAGGGCTTCGTGGTGCGGCTGCTGGAGTACTTCGACCGTCCCACGCCCCTTGAGGAGTGCCCCGGCGGAGCCGCCGACTGGGTGCGGATGTTCGCCTCCTCTGTCATCGAGGGGCTGCCCCCGGAGGTCGTCGCGCCGCTGCTGGGCCGGGTCAACGAGCTCGCCGCGCCCGCGCTGCGCAGGGAGACGGGCTGGATGGCGGATTACGTGCGCCTGCGCTTCGCCGCTGTCCGGCGCTGATGCGTAGTCCATGATGCGTAGGGCTGTTTTGCCGGACTATGGTCTGTTCCGTGGGCGGCGAGACTGTGCCCGCACCGCGATACGCACGTTTTGATCAGCTTGACGAGCCTTGCGACGACACGGCGGCGTGAGGGGCCGGTGAACGGAACGGGATGAACTTCTGCCTGAGCGACCTCGTACCACCGTTGAGGTGGAGCGACGCGTCCACGATCACGCTGCTCACCGGGCAGCCGGACCTTCCGGACGCCTGGTGGCGCAGCCTGCCGCTGCCCCGCGTCCTCGCGGTCATCGGGCCGGAGGCACTGGGAGAGCTGCTCACGGAGATCGCGCTGGAGCAGTGGCCCGCCGCCGCCGTGGGTGACATCCTGCCCGCGCTGCACGTGCTGGATCCCGAGGAGGCGGACGAACCGCACGTCGCCATCGCGCTCGACCGCGCCGGCTCGTGGGCGGGACTGCTCGCCCTGACCGGCCGGGAGCTGGTGGACCAGCCGTTCATCCAGGCGCGGGCGGTGCTGGGGACGCTGTTCTCCGCGGTGTTCGCCCGGGTGTCCCCTCTGCCCTCCACCGCTGCCGCGTCCGTCGTGCCGGCCGCATCCGTCGTGCCGCCCGTGCCCGCTGCCGCCTCGCCTGCCGTGGCCTCACCCGCCGTGGCTGAGCCCGCCGTCGCAGAGCCCGCCCTGGCAGAGCCCGCAGTGGCAGAGCCTGTGGGCGCCGAGGCTGCCGTGGACGCGCCTGTCGCGGGCGGGCCCGCGCCCGAGCCGGTGCAGGCGCCGGTCGAGGCCGTGGACGCCGCCGAGTCCGAGGAGCCCGAGCCGGAGGCCGTCGAGGCCGAGTCTGAGGCGGCCGAGGCCGGGCCCGATGTGCCGGAGATCGTGGACGAGGTCGCGGACTCCGAGGCCGAAGAGATCGCGGAGCCCGAGCCCGTGGAGCCCGAGCCCGTGGATCATGAGGCTGCGGATCACGAGGCCGCGGGTCACGAGGCCGCGGAGCCGCGCGCGGAAGAGCCTGAGGCCGTGGAGCCGCAGGACGATGAGCCGCAGGCCGCTGAGCTCGACGACCGTCGGCCGGAGGGCGACGGCCCCGCGACGGAGGACGACGAGACCGAGGACGACGAGCCGGAGGCCGAGGGCGGGCAGGCGGCGCGGGACCTGTCCCAGCTGATCGAGTCGGCCTTCGCCGGGCTCGACGACAAGAGCTGGGCCGTCGCGCAGAACCGGGTCTTCACCGACGAGCCGTCCGCCGTGGACCAGCTCGCCAAGCTGTTCGCCGTGCCGCCGACCGAGATCTCCGAGACCGAGGAGCGGCTGCGGGCCCGCCTCGACCAGTGGCTGGCCAGCGACGAGGCGGCCCCGTACCGGGAGCACCTGGACGAGCTGCGCAGGACGATCGGCCCCGCCGCGCCCCGCGACCGGGTCATCGGAGCCGCGCCCTGGCACGCCAAGGAGATCAAGGCGCTGGAGGTTCCGGCCTGGCAGTTCGTGCTGGCCACCCTGCCGCCCCGGCCCCCGCAGGCAGCCGTGCCCGTCGCCAACGGCGTGCCGGCCGTCCCACCGGCGTCCCCCGCGCCCGAGCTCCCCGTCCGGAAGCCGAGGCCGCCCGCGCAGCCCGGACCTCCCGGACCGCCCGGGCCGTCCATGTTCCAGGCGTTCATGCCGTCCACGCCTGCGCCCGGGGAGAGCAACGGCGGGTCCGGCGAGCACCACGTGGACGAGCCTCCCGCCGCCGGCCTGCACGAGGCCGGCCTGCACGAGGCCGGTCCGCACGGGGCCGGCCAGCACGGGAGCGAGCAGCACGGGGGCGAGCAGGGGGGCGGCAAGCCGTACCAGCCGCTGAAGGACGTCTCGCAGACACGGCGCTGCTTCCGGCAGCCGGACGGCAGGTGGTGGCTGCGCGTGGACGTGACGGCGGAGCAGCTCGGCGGGGGCGAGTGCGCGCTGCCGACCGGGTTCGCCGCGTACCTGGGGCTGTCGCCCGGCGAGACGCGGACGGTGCGCAGCGCGGCGGGAGAGCTGACGATGACCTGGCACGGCAGACCGGTGCTGGAGTCGGTGGAGCGGCTGTTGGTGGACGTCGGCGCGAAGGAGGGCGGCCACCTGTTCCTCACACTGTCGGACGAGGGCGTGCTGCGGGCCAGGCACCTGCCGGTGGCCGCGCAGGGCGCCGAGAAGATCACGAAGGCGCTCCGCCTGGTCGGCTACACCGCTCCGGGCGGCACCCGCGACCAGGCCGCCCGGGTGATCGCCACCCGGATCGGCCTGACGGGGCCCGTGGCCCTGCCGGACCTGCTGAACCGGCTGCGCGAGCGCGGCGACCGCGACCTGCTCGCCCTGTTGGACTGAGCCGGCGTGCCGCGGCTCGCGATCGGCCCCGGGTTCCCCGGGCGGCTCAGCGCACTGGCTCCGCCGGTGCGCAGGGACGCCGTGGTCGCGTTACGCCGGTTCCTGCTGAACGTGGCGGGCGGCCCGCACCCCGAGCGGGTGCGGGGCGCGCGTGACGCGCGGGTGGCGACGCTGCGCCTGGGCGAGGGCCATCGCGGCGTCGTGGTGCGGCAGCGGGACGTGTACTGGCTGCGCACGGTGCTGCCCGACGCCGAGGCGTGGTCGCACGCCCGCCGGCACCGCTTCGGCATCAACCCCGTCCTGGGCGTCGTGGAGGAGTGGGACGCCGACGCGCTCGAACGGGTGGAGCCGGCGCTGCGCAGGTCGGCGGGCCCGGAACGGCTGTTCGACCCGATCTGCGACGGCGACCTGCTCGCGCTGGGCATCGACGTGCGGGCGCTGCCCCTGATCCGGCTGATCACCACCGAGGCCGACGTGGACGCGCTCGAACCCCTCCTGCCGCCCACCCAGCACGCCCCCCTGTCCGTGCTGGCCCGGGGCGGAACCCTGTCGGAGGCGTGGCGGGAGCTCGACGGCTGGCGCGCCGTGGACGAGGAGCCGCGCCAGATCGACACGGAGGACCTGCACGCCGCCCTGCGCCGCAGCCCGGACCGGGCGGCGTTCGTCGCCGACAAGGTGGAGCTGGACCGGGTGCTGACCGCGCCGGAGTGGTGCACGTTCCTGCACCCGCCGCAGCACCGGCTGGCCCACGCCCCCCGCTACGAGCAGCCGCTGCTGGTCATCGGTGGCCCGGGCACCGGCAAGACGCTCGTGGCGCTGCACCGGGCCGCCCATCTGGCCGCGCGGGGCAAGGGGCCGGTGCTGCTGGTGACGTTCTCCCAGAGCCTGGGCGAGGACCTGTCGGCCCGGCTGGACACGCTCATCGCCGACGAGTCCGTGCGCAAGCGGGTCGAGGTGGACAACCCCGAGCGGCTGGCCATGCGCATCGTGAGCGACGCCGAGGGCCGCCGTCCCGCGCTGATCGGGCCGGGGGCCCGGACGCTGGCCGAGCTGACCGACGAGGCGCTCCGGCTGCTGTCGAGGACGACGGGCGACCTGCTCGACGACGTCGATCCGGGACGCAAGCCGTACCGTCACATCGTCGTGGACGACGCGCAGGACTACAGCCCCGCGCAGTGGCGGCTGCTGCGGGCGGCGGCGCCGCACACGCACGACGACCTGTTCATCGTCGGCGACCCGCACCAGCGGGTGACCGACACGAGCGTGGCCCTCGGCGCGCTCGGCATCCCGGCCGAGCAGCGCACGCTGCGGGTCTCCCACCGGCTGCCGCAGGAGCTGCTGACGTTCGCGGTCCGGTTGCGGGGCGGCGGGCCGGTGGACGGGCTGGTCAAGGGTATGTCTCCGTTGTACGGCCTGCGCGCGACGCGCGACGGCGGACGACCGGTGGTGCTGGCCTACGAGTCGCCCGAGGCGGAGCTCGCCGGCCTGGCCGGAACGGTCGGCGCCTGGCTCGCCGAGGGGGTGCCGCCCGGTGAGATCGCCGTGGCCGCGCGCACGCCCGCGCTGGTGCGGGAGGCCCGGCGGGCGCTCGGCGACCGGGAGGTGCGGGTGTCGACGTTCCAGAACCTGAAGGGCCTGGAGTTCGAGAGGGTGGCGGTCATCGGTGTGGCCGAGGGCGTGGTGCCCGAGACGCCGCCCGACGACCCGGCGGCCCGGGCCCGCGCGCTCCAGCGCGAACGCGGCATGCTGTACGTGGCGTGCACGCGCGCGCGATCGATCCTTTACGTCTCCCACTCAGGAAGGGGCAGCCCATTTCTGTCGTTCTGAGCACATAGTCTGAACTGCGGATTTCTTCCCATTGCCGGTTGGACCCGAATGAACCTCAGCCTGAGCGACCTCGCGCCACCTGTGCGCTGGACCTCTCCTGGTCAGGTCGCGCCCATCGTGGAAGATCCCCAGCTGCCAGAGGCCTGGTGGCAGGCGATCCCGCTCGACCGCGCCTGCGCCGTCATCGGCACCCAGGGCGTCGCCGGCCACCTCGCCGACCTCGCCGTGGCCTGCTGGGGCCACCTGCTGCTCGGCGACATCCTGCCGCTGCTGCGCTTCTCCGACCCGGCCGAGGCCGAGCGCACACCGGAGATGCTGGGCAAGGACGTGGTCCAGAAGCTGTTCGGCGGGGTGTTCGAGCGCCTGCTGGAGCCCGCCGACGCGCCGGCCGTCCCCGTCCGGCGCGACAAGCCGCTGCCCGACCTCGTCGACGGCCTGTTCAGGGCCATGGACGACCGGCAGCGGGCCATCGCCCGCGATCGGCTCTACGCGGTCCAGCGGGTCACCCTGGACGAGCTGGCGCAGCGCTTCTCGGTCACCCGGGAGCGCATCAGGCAGATCGAGCGGGACCTGCGCGACCACGTGGAGGCCTGGCTCGGCGGTCCCGACGCGGTGCCGCTCGTCGCGCACGTCACCTGGCTTCGCGGACGACTCGGATCCGCCGTGCCGTCCGACGACCTCGCCGCGGCCGTGCCGTGGCACCGCGCGGAGCTGCGCACGCTCGGCATCCCCGCCTGGAGGTTCGTGCGGACGCTGCTGACCGGCTACGAGCAGTCCGAGGGCTGGCTCGTCGCGGGCGGCGCCGAGGAGCTGCGGGAGAAGACGCGCCAGCTCTTCACCGACGGCCCCCGACCGCTCGCCGAGGCCGTCACCATGGTCGCCCAGCTCGGGGTCCGCGAGGATGTCGCCGAGCGCTGGATCAAGTCCGTGCCGCAGCTGCGCGTGCTGGAGCAGCACGTGGTGCCGTGGCCGCGCAGCATCAACGAGAAGGCCGAGGCCGTCCTGGCCGTGGCCGGCAAGCCGCTGCCGCCGGAGGAGATCCAGGAGCGCATCGGCGAGGACTACAGCCTCGTCGGCATCCGCAACCAGCTCACCGCCGACGACCGGTTCCTGCGGGTCGACCGCAACAAGTACGGGCTGACCCGGTGGGGCGGCGACGAGTACCTCGGCATCCGGGAGATGATCGCCCGCGAGATCGAGCGGGCCGGCGGCGAGGCGTCGGTCAGCACCATCGTCACCAACCTCACCTCCCGCTACGACGTCAGCGAGAGCTCGGTCCGCGCCTACTCGGGCGGACCGGGGTTCGAGCGGACCCAGCGGGGCTGGATCCGGGTGGCCGGCACCGCGCCCGCCGGCGGCGCGGCGGAGCCGTACCAGCCGCGCAAGGACGTCTCGCTGACGCGCCGCAGCTTCCGCAGCCGCGACGGGCGGTGGTGGCACCGGGTCGACGTCAACGCCGAGCACCTGCGCGGGTCGGGCTCGCCGCTGCCGACCGGGTTCGCGGCGTACCTGGGCATGGCTCCCGGTGGGCAGCTCACCGCGTCCACGCCGTCCGGGGACGTGGTGGTGAGCTGGCACAACCAGCCCACCATGGGGTCGATCCGCAACGTGCTGGCCGACTTCAAGGCCGGCGAGGGCGACCACGTCTTCCTGACCGTGTCCGACGGCGGCGAGCTGCTGACGCGCTACCTGCCGGCCGCGCCGGTGACGATGCCGCCGCTGAACCGGGCCCTCTACCTCATCGGCTACACCGCGCCGGTGACCTCCGAGGCGGAGGGGCTGCGGCTGATCGGCGCCCGGGTGGGGCTGCCGGACACGGCGACGCGGGACGAGGTGCTGGCCCGGCTGCGGGAGCGCGGCGACCGCGACATCCTCGGCTTCCTGGGCGGCTGAGCGCTCGTGTGCCGGCCTCCCCGGGTCCGGTGCGGGGCGGCGCGGTGATCTCCGGGTCCGGGCGGGCCGGTTAGGCTCGGAGCCATGCTACGGATCCACGACAGCCGGACCGGGACGGCCGAGGAGATCGCCGCCGGGCGGGCACTGCGGACGTACGCGTGCGGGACCGCCGTGACCGGCCGGCCGGACGGGCGGTCGGGGCCGGACGGGGGCGCCGGCGGCTTTCCCGGCGGGCGGCCGGACGGGCGGCCCGGACTCGGTGAGCTGCGGTCGCTCCTGCTGGCGGACCTGATCCGGCGGATCCTCGAACGCGGCCGGGTGCGGGTGGTGGCCTGCTCGCCGCGCGGGTCGGGGGAGGCCGGCGCGCAGGCGCTCCGGGACGCCGCCGCGCTGAACTGCCGGCCGGCCGAGCACGCGCCGTCCGTGGCCGAGACGATCCCGTACGTGGTCGAGCTCGTCAGGGCGCTGGTGGAGAAGGGGCACGCCTACGTGGCGCCGGAGGGGCCGGTGTTCTTCGACGCCGGCTCGTTCCCCGGCCTGCCGCCGCTGCCCGCCGGTGAGCGTTCCGAGGGCGGGCGCTCCCCCGCCGACTGGGTGCTGTGGCTCCCTTCGGGCGGCGAGCCGTCCTGGGACTCGCCCTGGGGGCGGGGCGTGCCGGGTCCGCACGTGGTGTGCTCGGCCGTGGCGCTGGGCCTGCTCGGGGGGCGCGTCGACGTCCACGTGGGCGGGGCCGGGCCGCGCCGGCCGTACGAGGATCGTGAGCGCGCCCAGTCCGACGCGGCGGCCGGGCGCGAGGTGGCGCGGCACCGGGTCCACGCGGCGGACGTGCGCTTCGACGACCGCGAGCCGGGCGAGCACGCGCGGGAGGGCGAAGCGCCGCCGCCGGACACGGGAGACGCCGGGGACACCGGGGACGCCGGGGTGTCGCTGGCCGAGGTCGTGGGTGCCGGGCTGGATCCGCTGGCCGTGCGGATGGCGTTCCTGGAGCACCACTACCGGCGGCCGATCGTCCTCACCTGGGACTCCCTGCGTGCCGCCGACCGCGCCGTACGCGACTGGCGGACCCTGGTGGCGGAGTGGTCGGAGTCGCCCAGCGCGCCCATGGCCGCCGAGTACGTCAAGCGCGTCGAGGCCGCGCTCGACGACGACCTGGACACTCCGGCCGCGCTGCGGGCGCTGCGGGAGCTGGCGGCCGACGCGTCGGTGCCGCCGGGGACGAAGTTCGAGTCGTTTTTGCACGTGGACCAGGTGCTCGGGCTCGACCTGTCCAGCGACATCGGCAAGAGCCGCTGAGACCCTCGCCCCGAGCGCTCCGGCACGGAACGTGATCATGAATGAATGCGCCGTGACAGGCGGATTCGGGAGCTTCCGGAGCCGGTGCGAGCCGGGCGAGAGGAGTGATCAGGGGCTGTCAGACTAAGGGTCCGGCGCGGGAGGACGCGGAGGATCGGAGGTATTCGTGAGGTTGAGGCCCTACGCCTGGCTGCCCTGGCCGTTGCGCTGGCTGGCGCGGGCGCTGACCGTTCTCCTCGCCCTCGCGCTGGTGCTGACGGGCGTCGTCGTCCACACCGTACGGAAGTCCTACCCTCAGGTGGACGGGTCGCTCCGGCTGCCCGGCTTAACCGGGAACGTAGAGATTTATCGCGATAAATCAGGAATCCCGCAGATCTACGCGGACACCTCTGAGGACCTGTTCATGGCGCAGGGGTTCGTCCACGCGCAGGACCGGTTCTGGGAGATGGACTTCCGGCGGCACGTCACCGCCGGGCGGCTGTCGGAGCTGTTCGGTGAGGCGACGCTCGACAGCGACAAGGCGATCCGCACCATGGGCTGGCGCAGGGTGGCCGAGCAGGAGCTGTCCGAGCTGTCCGAGCGCACCCGGCGCTACCTCGACGCGTACGCCAAGGGCGTGAACGCCTGGCTCAAGGCCAACCCCAACGCCTCCGACCGCAGCCTCGAGTACTCCGTGCTCAAGGCGACCGGCGTCGACGCCGAGCCGGAGCCGTGGACGGCCCTCGACTCCGTCGCCTGGCTCAAGGCCATGGCCTGGGACCTGCGCTCCAACATGGAGGACGAGATCGACCGCGCGCTCGTCCTCACCAAGCTGCCGCGTGACCGGGTCGAGCAGCTCTATCCGGGATACCCGTTCGACGAGCACGCGCCGATCGTCACGCGGGGCGCGATCCGGCAGGACCGGTTCGACCAGACGGCCGCGCCGCGCCTGCGCGCGGGCACGCGTCCTCACGGACCGGCCGCCGCCGCGCTCGCCCAGGCCGCGCGGACGCTGGACGCCGTGCCCGGCACGATGAGCACCGCCGAGCGCGACGGCATCGGCTCGAACTCGTGGGTGGTCTCCGGCGAGCACACCAGGAGCGGCAAGCCGCTGCTCGCCAACGACCCGCACCTGTCCGCCGCGATGCCGTCGGTCTGGTACCAGACCGGGCTGCACTGCCGCGAGCTGTCGGAGCGGTGCTCGTACGACGTGACGGGCTTCACCTTCTCGGGCGTCCCCGGCGTCGTCATCGGCCACACCGACAAGATCGCCTGGGGGTTCACCAACCTGGGGCCGGACGTGGCCGACCTGTTCCTGGAGCAGGTGACGGGTGACACGTACCTGTACCAGGGCGAGCAGGTCAAGCTGGAGAAGCGGCAGGAGAAGATCAAGGTGGCGGGCGGCGACACCGTCACCATCGAGGTGCGCAGCACCAGGCACGGGCCACTGATCAACGAGGTCATGGGCGATGTCAAGCCGTCGGCCGGCGCGAACGCGGTGGCGCTCCAGTGGACCGCGCTGATGCCCGGCCGCACCGCCGACGCGATCTTCGCGCTCAACGAGGCGGGCGACTGGCACGAGTTCCGGGCGGCGGCCGCGCTGTTCGAGGTGCCCGCCCAGAACCTCGTGTACGCCGACACGTCCGGCAACATCGGCTACCAGGCTCCCGGGCGGATCCCGGTGCGCGCGAAGGGCGACGGCACCTGGCCCGTGCCCGGCTGGACGGGCGAGTACGACTGGAAGACCGCGCCCATCCCGTACGACCGCCTCCCGTCGGTGGAGAACCCGCCCGAGGGCTACATCGTCACGGCCAACAACGCCGTCATCGACCCGCGCCGCTACCAGCCGCTGCTGACCAAGGACTGGTCGTACGGCTACCGCTCGCAGCGCATCACCGACCGGCTGCGGGAGGCCATCGCCAAGGGCGACGTCGACGCCTCGACCATGTCCTCGATCCAGCAGGACACCCGCAACGGCCTGGCGGAGACCCTGGTGCCGGCCCTCATGGACGTGGAGCTCGCCGGGGCCGCCGTGCAGGCCAGGGAGCTGCTGAAGGACTGGGACGGCTCGCAGGGCGTCGGCTCCGCGCCCGCCGCGTACTTCAACGCCGTCTGGCGCCACCTGCTGAGCGCCACCTTCGACGACGACCTGCCCGAGGGCGCCCGCGCGAGCGGCGGCGACCGGTGGTACGTGGTGGTGCGGCGGCTGCTCGACACGCCCGACGACCCGTTCTGGGACGACACCACTACCAGGGGCCGCACGGAGACCCGCGACGACATCCTGCGGCAGGCCATGGCCGACGCCTACCAGGAGGTGTCGGAGCTGCTCGGCCCCGACGTCCGCGCCTGGCGCTGGGGCGACCTGCACCGGCTCACGCTCACCAACGCCTCGCTCGGCACCTCGGGCATCGCGCCGGTGGAGGCGCTGTTCAACCGGGGCCCGCTCAGCGTGGCGGGCGGCAAGGACGCGGTGGACGCCACCGGCTGGAACGTCGCCAAGGGGTACGCGGTCACGTCGGTGCCGTCGATGCGGATGGTGGTGGACCTGGCGGACCTGGACAAGTCCCGCTGGATCAACCTGACTGGCGCCTCGGGTCACGCCTTCCACGCCAACTACTGGGACCAGGCGGAGACCTGGGCGAGGGGCGAGCTGCTGCCGATGCGCTCCAAGCCGGACTCGGTCAAACAGGCCGCCGTCCACACCCTTCGCCTCCGCCCCTGACACAGTCGTCGTTGACGGCCCGGCCGGGTCTGGCGACGTCCGGTCAGCGGGCCAGGGCGGGCGGCTCGCCGGGGAGGGTGCCGGGATCGGGGGTCCGCAGGCCGTCCAGGACGACCTGGAGGTTGCGGTCCCACTGGCGGGCGCCCGCCTGGAGGCCCAGGGTGTGGGGTCCGGTGGAGGACGCGGCGACCATGAGGAACGCCACGTCCTCCCAGGTCACGTCCGTACGCATCACTCCGGCCCGCTGGGCGCGCTCCACCAGGAGCCGGATGCGGTCGCGCAGCTCGGCCCGGGAATGGTCAAGGACGTCGCCGAGGCGCTTGTTGACGTCGCACAGCTCGTTGCGAAGGCGAATGTAGGACAGGGCGAACGTCGTGAAGCCCGCCCAGGGGTCCGGATCGGC
>NZ_JBEXDT010000051.1:0-62016 GCF_040605905.1 Nonomuraea sp. NPDC005501
GGCCACGGAGCGCGGGCTGGCCGAGTTCAACGCGTTCGTCGTCGGCGCCGGTGACCGGCTGGCTCCTGCGACAGGGCCGCGTTCATGGCCGTCGCGAGCTGCTTGGCCGCCGCCTCGACGTCCTGGCCGTCGGTGAACGCCTTGGTGATCGCGTCGGTCTCCAGGCGCGTCCAGGCGGCGGTGTTCTTCGAGACCGGGTACGGCCGGGCGTCCGGGACCTGGTCGATGAACGCCTGGAGGTCCAGTCCGGGCATCGACTTGACCCACGACTCCTGGAGTCCCTCGTAGGCCGGGATGACGGCGCCGGCCTCGGCCTGGATGCGGTTGGCCTGCTCCGAGCCGAGGAACTTGACGAACTCCCACGCCTCCTGCGGGTGCTTGGTCTTGGCGTAGACGACGTTGGCCAGGCCGTGGATGACGGTGGCCTCGCCCTTGGGCCCGGCGGGGAGCGGGGCGACTCCGGCCTTGAGGCCCTCGGTCTTGAAGTACTGGGAGGCGTCGTACGAGCCGTCGTACCACATGGCGAGCTTGCCGCTCTTGAACATCTCGATGGGGTCGTTGTCGGTCATCTGCTGGACCGTCGGCGAGAGCTTCCGGTCGAGCAGGTCCTTCCAGAACGTGAGGCCCTCGATGGTGGCGGGGTCGTCGTAGCCCGACTTCTTCTTGTCGTCGGAGATCACATAGCCGCCGGCCTGGAAGATCGTGTTGTAGAAGACCTCCTGCGACCAGGGCATCGCGCCGATGCCGTGGACGCCCTTGGCCGGGTCGGTCAGCTTCTTGGCCGCCGCGCGGACGTCGTCCCAGGTCCAGGAGGCGTCGGGGTACTTGACCTTGGCGGCGTCGAACAGGTCCTTGTTGTACCAGAGGCCGATGGTGTCGAAGTCCTTGGGGATGCCGTACTGCTTGCCGTCGAGGGTGTAGAGGTCGACCAGCGACTTGGGGTACTTGCCGAGGTCGAGCTTGTCGGCGGCGATCCGGTCGGACAGGGGCATCAGCGCGCCCTGGGAGGCGTACAGGCCGATGCGCGGGCCGTTCATCCAGAAGACGTCGGGCGCCGTGCCGCCGGCCGCGGAGGTCTGGAGCTTGGTCCAGTACTCCTTGTTCGGGGTGAACTGGAGCCTGACCTCGATGTTCGGGTGGGTCTTGGCGAACTCCTGGACGATCTTGTTCATCGCCTGGCCCTGGTTCTCGCTGTCCCAGTAGGCGTAGGTCAGCGTCACCTTGCCGCCGGAGCCGCCCCCGTCAGACGAGGAGCATCCCGCGAGTCCTGCCACGAGCGCACCGGCGCACATCAGCGCCCTCATCTTGCCTGTCATGTCGTCCCCATCTGTCGGGTTTGCGCGTGACTGGAAGATAGCGCTCATTTATGAAAACAACTATAGATAATCGTGCAGGATCTTGCAGAAGATGCGCGCACGCGACCGCTGCGTGACAGCTTCGTGACAGAATTATCGAAGAACTCTACGAAAAGAGCAGGTCATCGGCGCGGTCCAGCGCCCACCGGACGGCGCCCAGCGTGACGCAGTCGCTGCCCAGGCCGGAGGCCACGACCTTCGGCGGGTAGTAGCACACGTCGTCGAAGTAGCGCTGAATCGGCTCGACCAGCAGGTCGCCGGCCCTGGCCAGGCGGCCGCCGACCACCACCATCTCCGGGTCGAGCGGGTTGACCAGCGTGAGCAGGCCCTCGCCCAGGTGCCGGGCGAACGCGGTGACGGCCGCCAGCGCCCGCTCGTCGCCGGCGCGCGCCCGGGCGATGGCGAAGTCGGCCGCCTGCTGGTGCGAGCGCAGCTCGCCCGGCTCCGCCTCCATCGCGTAGTCGAAGACGTGCTTGAAGGCCGACCAGTGGTCGCGGGCCTGCCGGCCGATCTCGCCGGCGGCGGCGTTGGCGCCCCGGTGCGGCCGGCCGCCGATCAGCAGGGCGAGGCCCAGCCGATGGCCGGTGAAGAGGTAGACCACGTCGTCATGACCGCGCGCCACGCCCCGCCAGTGCTCGGCGAGCACCGCGAGCCGCATGTCGTTCTCGACCAGCACGGGCGGCGCGAGCCGCCGCCCCAGCTCGGCCCGCAGGTCGAGGCCGGTCCAGCCGGGCAGGACGGTGCTCTTGACCACGCGGCCCGCGTTGTCCACCACACCGGTGGTGCCCACGCCGACGGCCGCCAGGCCGGCCATGGACAGCCCGGCCCGGTCGGCGACGGCGGAGACCAGGCCGGCGACGGCGTCGAGGCGCTCGGCCGCGGTCATCGTCGCGTGGGTGGGCGCCTTGTGCGAGGCGACGACCTCGCCGTTGAGGTCGGCCACCATGGCGCGTACGTGGGAGGCCCCGATGCCGACCCCCGCCACGTGACCCGCCGACGCGCGGAAGCGGAAGCGCCGGGCCGGCCGGCCGCGCTGGCGGTCGCCCTGCTCCTCGCCGCACTCCTCGGCCCAGCCCTCGGCGACCAGGTCCTCGACGATCACCTCGGCCGTCGGCCTGGAGACACGGGCCGCCCTGGCCAGCTCGCTCAGCGTGGCCACCCCGGCCTCCCGCAGGATGCGCAGCACCGCGGCGGAGTTGAGCCTGCGCAGAAGGGAGGCGTCGCCGCTCTGCTGTCGCACCGGACCTCCAGGGAAACCGTCAGATCGACATCTTACTTAACAAACCTTGTTGCTTAATCGCGGGGCGGCCAGGAGGCGTGCCAACACGCCGGGCGGCGGCGTGAAGCGAAGCTGTGGGGGCACTTAAGAATCCCTCGATGGACATGCCCGGAGCCGGGACGGCACAGTGCGTTAGGTTCGGGATGAGGGGGAATCTATGATGAAAGCGCTGGTCAAGGATAGGCCCGAGCCTGGTCTCCGGCTGGTCGACGTTCCGGAGCCGACGCCGGGGCCCGGTGAGGTGCTGATCAAGGTGCTGCGTACCGGCATCTGCGGCACCGACCTCCATATCCGGAAATTTGATGACTGGGCGAGAAACACCCTGAAGCTTCCCCTCGTCGTGGGGCACGAGTTCAGCGGCGAGGTCGTCGAGCTCGGCCCCGGCGTGGAGAGCGTCGCCGTCGGCGACCTGGTCAGCGGAGAGGGCCACATCGTGTGCGGCCGGTGCCGCAACTGCATGGCCGGCCGCCGTCACCTGTGCCGCAACACCGTCGGCCTCGGCGTGCACCGCGACGGGGCCTTCGCCGAGTACGTCACGCTTCCCGCCGAGAACGCCTGGGTCCACCGCGTCCCCGTCGATCCCGACGTGGCGGCCGTCTTCGACCCGTTCGGCAACGCCGTTCACACCGCCCTGTCGTTCCCCCTCGTCGGTGAGGACGTGCTCATCACCGGCGCGGGCCCGATCGGGCTGATGGCCGCGGCCGTGGCCACCCACGTCGGCGCCCGCAACGTCGTCATCACCGACGTCAGCGACGAGCGCCTCGGCCTGGCCGCCAAGCTCGGCGTCTCCCTCGCGCTGAACGTGGCCCGCGACTCCCTCGCCGACGGCATGCGCCGCCTCGACATGCGCGAGGGCTTCGACGTGGGGCTGGAGATGTCCGGCAACCCGCGGGCCATGCGCGACATGATCTCGAGCATGACGCACGGCGGGAAGATCGCCATGCTCGGCCTGCCCGCGGAGGAGTTCGCGGTCGACTGGGCCACGATCGTCACCTCCATGATCACCATCAAGGGGATCTACGGCCGTGAGATGTTCGAGACCTGGTACAACATGTCGGTCCTGCTGGAGAAGGGCCTCGACCTGACCCCGGTGATCACCGACCGGTTCCCGTACCAGGAGTTCGACGCCGCCTTCGACACCGCCGCGAGCGGCCGTACGGGCAAGGTCATTTTGGATTGGAGTTGTGCTTGATGTTCACCAACGTGCGCGAGCAGCTGCGTGAGACGCTCGACGAGATCGGCGAGGCCGGGCTGCTCAAGCCCGAGCGCGTGATCAGCACCCCGCAGAGCTCGAACGTGCGCGTCGCCGGTCAGGAGGTGCTGAACTTCTGCGCCAACAACTACCTCGGCCTGGCCGACCACCCCGAGGTGGTCGCGGCGGCCAAGGAGGCGCTCGACCGGTGGGGCTTCGGCATGGCCTCGGTCCGGTTCATCTGCGGCACCCAGGAGGTGCACAAGGAGCTCGAAGGACGCCTGTCCGCCTTCCTCGGCATGGAGGACACCGTCCTGTACAGCTCGTGCTTCGACGCCAACGGCGGCGTGTTCGAGACGCTGCTCGACGGCCAGGACGCGGTGATCTCCGACGCGCTCAACCACGCGAGCATCATCGACGGCATCCGCCTGTCCAAGGCCCGCCGCCTGCGCTACGCCAACCGCGACATGGGCGAGCTGGAGTCCCGCCTGAAGGAGGCGTCGGACGCCCGCCGCCGGCTGATCGTCACCGACGGCGTGTTCTCCATGGACGGCTACCTCGCCCCGCTGCCGGAGATCTGCGACCTGGCCGACCGGTACGACGCGATGGTGATGGTGGACGACTCCCACGCCGTCGGCTTCGTCGGCCCCACCGGGCGCGGCACGCCCGAGCTGCACGGCGTGACCGACCGGATCGACATCATCACCGGCACTCTGGGCAAGGCGCTCGGCGGGGCCAGCGGCGGCTACGTCTCGGCCCGCCGGGAGATCTGCGAGCTGCTGCGCCAGCGCTCCCGGCCGTACCTCTTCTCCAACTCCCTCGCGCCCGTCATCGCCTCCGCCTCGCTGCGCATCCTCGACCTGCTGGAGAGCACCGGGGAGGCGCGGGAGCGGCTGCGCTCCAACACGGCCCGCTTCCGCAGCGAGATGACGCGCCACGGGTTCGACATCCTGCCCGGCGACCACCCGATCGTCCCGGTCATGATCGGCGACGCGGCGAAGGCGTCGGCCATGTCGGACCGGCTGCTGGAGCTGGGCATCTACGTGATCGGGTTCTCGTACCCGGTGGTGCCGCACGGCCAGGCCCGCATCCGCGTCCAGCTCTCGGCCGCGCACTCCGCCGAGGACGTGGACCGCGCCGTGGAGGCGTTCGCCCAGGCCCGCGGCTGACCGTCCTGGCCCCCACGGCCAGGCGGGCGCCGTAGGTATTCTCACCAGCGTGATAGACACGCGCCGCCTGCGCACGCTGCGCGCGGTGGCCGACCACGGCACGGTCACCGCCGCGGCGGCCACCCTGCACCTCACCCCTTCGGCCGTGTCGCAGCAGCTCGTCGCCCTGGAGCACGAGGTGGGGCACCGGTTGTTCACCCGCGACGGCCGCGGCGTGCGGCTCACCGCCGTGGGCACGATCATGCTCAGGCACGCGGACGAGGTGCTCGCCCAGCTCGAACGCGCCGAGGCGGAGGTCGCCGCCTACGCCTCCGGGGAGGCGGGCGAGGTCACCGTGGCCTGCTTCGCCACCGCGATCAGCGCCGTCCTCGCGCCGGCCGTCGCCGCGCTCCGGCTCAAGGCCCCGGGCCTGCAGGTCCGCGTACGGGACGTGGAGGGGGACCAGGGGCTGGCCATGCTGCTCGACGAGCGGGCGGACCTGGCCGTCGTCGTGGAGTACCGCGGCTGGCCGGAGGCGGCGGACGGCCGCCTGTCCCGGGTCCCGTTGTACGCCGAGCCGTTCGACCTCGTCCTCCCCGACGAGCACCCCCTGGCCGCGGGGCCGTCCGACGAGCCGGTGGCGCTCGCGGACCTGGGCGGTGAGACCTGGATCGGCCCCCACCCGGGCAACCCGGTCCACGACGTGATCGCCTTCGCGTGCGAGCAGGCGGGGTTCACGCCCGCGTTCGCGCACTGCTCGGACGACTTCCGCGCCGTGGCGGCGCTGGTCGCGGCGGGCGCGGGGGTGGCGCTCGTACCCCGGCTCGCCCTGCGCGACATGACGCTGTCGGGTGTCACGGTACGGCCCGCGCCGGGCCCGGAGCGGCGCGTCTTCGCCGCCGTCCGCCGCGGCGCGGCCGCCCACCCGCTCCTCCGGCAGGTGCTCGACACCCTGCGCGCCATCGCCCCGGTCTGAGGCCACTTCCCCACGGTCCGGCGAGGACCGGGTCTCCGCGTGACGTCACGTGAAATTCCGCGCTCGCCCACGGACACGTACGTGATCGAGACCGGCCAGCAGCACACCGACGCGGCCGGACGCGCGGCCGGTGTCAGCCGACGGCGTACGCCCGGGTGATGGTCTGCGTCACCCGGTCACTCGCCGCGTCCGTGACCTTGGCGCGCAGCGAGACGAACCTCTGCCTGCCCGGTCCCGGCTCCACCCGGTGGCCGGCGGAGGTGACGACGACCCGGTCGCCGGTGATCAGCGTGACCGTGCCCGTCCGGTCGTTCCCTTGCCGCGTGACCGTGCCCGTCCGGTCGCTCCCGTGCCGCGTGGCCGTCCGTCCGGCGTCGGCCGCGTCCGGACCGGCGGGCGCCGGAACGGCCGTGAAGCCGACCGACCCGGCCAGGACGGCGGCCATCAGACCATTGCCTGAGCTCATGCGCTACCTCTCGCGATCGCCTGAGGGATCTTCATGACGCATGAGGAAATGTCCAGAGGGCTTCTGTCACGGCCCCGATGAAACGGAACCCCAGAGCCGGACATCTCCTGAGATGTGTCCAAAACACCGAGAGAAGCCAACATGGGCCCCCCAACGCCCGAGCAGCGCTTCGAGGAGCTGTACCTGGCGCACTACCCCGCCATCGCCGCCTACGTCACGCGACGTACCGACTCCCCCGACGACACCGCCGACGTGATCGCCGAGACGTTCACGACGGCCTGGCGGCGGCTCGGCGACGTGCCCGGCGGCGACGAGGCCCGGCTGTGGCTGTACGGCGTCGCCCGGCGTGTCCTCGCCAACCACTTCCGCGCCCAGGAGCGCCGCTCGGCGCTGGCCGCGCGGCTGCGCGAGGAGCTGACCAGCTGGTCCCGGCCCGTGGCGGACCGGGACGGCGACGCCGCTTACCAGGCGTTCAGGCGCCTGCCGCCCGACGACCGGGAGCTGTTGTCGCTCGTCGGCTGGGAGGGACTGGGCCACGCCGAGATCGCCAAGGTGCTCGGCTGCTCGCGCGGCGCCGTACGCCTGCGCCTGCACCGCGCCCGCAAACGGCTGGCCAGAGAACTGGCCGCCGACAACCTGGATCTGACCACGTACGGCCTGCGCGCCGTCGCACTCGCGGAGGGGAAGTCATGAACACCGATGTGGATCGCGTCGTCGCCCACCTCAAGCCCGCCTCCGGGCCCGGCATGAGTGAAGGGGCCCGGGCGCTGATGCGAGAGATCATGACCGCCGAGGCCGCGCCCGCCCGGGTGCCCGCCGCGACGGAGAGACATGGGCGCCGCAGGCTGGTCCTGCGCGCCGCGGTGCCGGGCGTGGCCCTGCTGGCCGCCGCGTTCCTCGGCCTGAGCTGGCTGCTGCCCGCCGGGCTCGGCCTCGGCCCCGGGACGGCCGCGGCGCTCGACATCAAGAAGGAGGACGGCTACTTCGTCATCGAGGTCAAGGACCTGTACGCCGACGCCGCCGCCTACGAGAGCCAGCTCCGTGACGCCGGTCTGGACGTGACCCTGAGGGTCATCCCCTCGACCCCGGCGTTCGTCGGGTCCGTCTTCCCTGTCTCGCCCACCGAGAACCGGTATCTCGACGAGATCAAGACCATCGACCGGCCGGGGGACTGCGACAAGCTGGGCGGCTGCCCGATCGGGGTGAAGATCCCGGAGAACTTCCAGGGACCCGCCGAGATCACCCTCGGGCGGGAGGCCCGGCCCGGCGAGCAGTTCGAGAACAGCACCATGATCGACGCCCTGGGCGAGCCGCTGCACTGCCTGCCCTACATCGGCCGGCCCGTGTCCGAGGTGCGCGACATGCTGCGGGAACGCGGCGTGACCGTCCAGGACTTCGTGGACATGGACCCCGTCTCCGGGGGGACGAAGGAGTCGGTCCCGGACTCGTGGCTGGTGGAGGGCGGCAGCATGAGGGAGCCGGGCAAGGCGAGCCTGAACGTCTACGAGGGGTCCGAGCCGCAGGAGCCGGGGGGCCGCCGCGGCTCGAACTGCCCGACTTCCTAGGCGGCGCGGGGGCCGAACTCCTGGTCGTACCGGGGCTGCTGCCCGCACGGGGCGCCGGGCAGCCGCCCTCTCCGCGAGGACACTGGGCCCGCGGCCGCGGCGGCAGGGTAGTGACTCGATCAGCCCTTCCTGGTGCCTGCCGGCGGCGAGCAGCCGTTCCAGCACGGCCCGCAGCGCCGCGGCGTCGGCGAGCGCGACCTCGGTCATGGCCCGCTGCAACGTCAACGGCGTGCGCAGCTCGTGGAGGCGTTGGCGACGAACGCCCGCTGCGCCGTGAACGCCGACTCCAGCCGGTCCAGCAGCGCGTCGAACGTGTCGGCCAGCTCTTTGAGCTCGTCGCCGGGCCCGGACGCGGCCAGCCGCCGGTCGAGCCGGTCGGCCGTGATGTGCCGGACGGTGGCCGTCATACGGGCCAGCGGGCGCAGCACCCGCAAGGGCGAGGACGTCGATGTCCGGTCGGTGAAGTACGGCGCGGCGGTGCGGGCCTGCGGCCCGCTGCTGCCGCGCGGTGACCGGCTGCCGGGCGCCCCCGCCGCGCCCGCCGCTCCGGCCGCCCCCGTGCGATCCTGAGCCTTTTCGCCGGGGATGTCACAGCTGCTCCGGTCCGGACACTGGCCATCATGTGACACTCCCGTACCGGAAGGACGACGACGTGGGACAACCCGATCCTCGCCGCCGTTTCGAGCAGATCTACACGGAGCACTACGCGGCCGTCGCCGCTTACGTGCGGCGGCGCGCCGACTCGCCGGACGACATCGCCGACCTGCTGGCGGAGACCTTCACCACCGCATGGAGGCGGCTCGGCGAGGTGCCGGCCGGCGATCGCGCCCTGTTCTGGCTGTACGGCGTGGCCCGGCGCACCCTCGCCAACCACCGCCGCGGTGAGACCCGCAGGACGGCGCTGACCCAGCGGCTGGGTGAGGAGCTGGCCGCCTGGGCCGGGTCCCCGGCGGACCGGGCGCCCGGGGCGGCGCGCGCGGCCTTCCTGCGCCTGTCGGACGACGACAGGGAACTGCTGGCGCTGGCCGGCTGGGAGGGCCTCGGCGGCGCCGAGATCGCCAAGGTGCTGGGCTGCTCGCGCATCGCCGCCCGCCAGCGTCTGCACCGCGCGCGCAGGCGGCTCGCGGCCGAACTGGCCGCCACCGACGAGGACCTCGCCGATTACGGCCCGCGGGCCGTCCGTCTCGCCAAGGAGAGCACGTGACCACGAACCTGGACGACGTCGTCGAGCGGCTGGCGCCCGCCCCGGTGCCCGCGGCGCCCCTGACTCCGCTCGCGCGGGAAATGATGAACGAGATCATGGACGCGGAGCCGGCACCCGCCGCCCGGCCCCGGCGCAGGTGGCGCCCGCTCGTCGCGCTGCCGGTGGCCGCGGCCCTCGCGGCGGCGGCCTGGATCGTCCCCTCGGCCCTGAACAGCACGCCCGCCGCCGCGCTGGACGTCAAGGAGGAGGGCGGCTACTTCGTCATCGCGGTCAAGGACCTGTACGCCTCCCCGAAGGTGTACGAGGCCCAGCTCAAGAGCCTCGGCCTGAACGTGGACCTGCGCGTCGTGCCGGCCACGCCGGCCTTCGAGGGCGAGCTGTCCATGGACACGCCCGACTGGAAGCCGATGACCCCCTTCCCCTACCGGGACAAGATCATGAGCATCGACCGGCCCGAGGGCTGCGTCGGCGTGGGCCGCACCTGCCCGATCGGCCTCAAGATCGCCAAGGATTTCACCGGCTCGGCCGGCGTGCGGCTCGGCCGCGCGGCCCGCCCCGGCGAGCAGTACGAGATCAGCGGCTCCCTCACCGCCGTCCGCGAGCCGATGAACTGCGTGCCCTTCTACGGCCGGCCCGTGGGGGAGGTGCGCGCCGAGCTCAAGAAGCGGGGCGTGACCGTCGACGAGTACGCCATCCGCAAGCCAGGCCAGCGGGGCAAGGACGCACAGGTCACGACGAGTGTGCCGGACTCCATGTACGTGCGCTGGGGCGGCCTGAGGAGCTACGGCCACGCCGTCCTGGTGGTCAGTGTGGAGCCGATGACCGACGCCTTGATGAAGAAGCTGCTCGTGAGCGACGGATGCCCGACGTCATGAACCCGGGCAGGGGGCTCGTCGCGCTCCCGCCGGCGGCCGGGGGCCTCACGGGGCCATGGGGCCCCGGCCGCCGTCGCCCGGAGGACGCTCGTCACCGAGGCGCCCGAGGGCCGGGCTCCCGCGCTCAGGGGCGCGCGGGATCCACATGCCCTCGGCGGCCTGGGTCCCTCCGGGGTTCGGGCTGGGGTGCGGGCGCCGTGTGACGGCCATCCGGGTCACACCCGGGCCCGTTCCACGGCGTCGCGGAAGCGGGTGTAGGCGTCGAGCTCCGCCTCCACGGGCTGGAGGACGTACTCGGCGCTCACCTCCCCGATGGCGGCGCGCATCGCCTTGGCCGTACGGCGGGCGCGACGCCGGCCACCCGCCCAGGCCGCCAGCCGGGACAGCAGCGCCACCAGGATCCCGGCCAGCGCTCCCCCGACGAGCAGCACGGTCGGCCACGGCACCACGCCGAGCGTGGGCACGGGAAGCTCCGGCAGCCGCAGGTAGTCCAGCGCGAACAGCACGCCCAGCCAGAGCGCGCCCACCACCATCGCCGCGAACACCAGCCACTGCACCGACCCGACAGCCTTCCACCACCGGGGCGGTCTGGCCGCCTGGACGGACGTCCGCCCCACGGCCCGGTCGACGGCGTCGGCCAGCTCGGCCGAGCGCGCCCGCGCCGCCCGCCGCACCGCCGCCGCCCACGGGCCGGGCGCCCCGGTCGCGGCGGCCTCGCCGACGTCGCGGATCGCGGTCTCCACCCGCGCCTTCTGCACGGCGGAGGCCGCCGGCAGGGACGTACGCCCGACGATCTGCCGGCCGTCGTCCCGCCGGGCGGGGGCCTTGGCGGCGGGCATGCCACCTGACGCGGCGATCGCCGTGCCGGTGCCGCTCCTCGATCCGTTCTCCGCTCCGGGGCCGGGGCCCGGGCTGATGCCTGTGCCGAGGCGGAGGCGGCGCAGGGGGTCGGGCCTGAGGCGGCGGATCCACCGGGTGACCGGCCAGCCGGTGGCGACCACGGCCCGGTGCCGGTGCCCCTTCGCCACGGCCTCCAGCACGAGCGGCACGCCGGCCGCCTCCTCCAGCGCCACCGTGAGCCGCCTTCCCAGCCGCGCCGTGACGTCTCCGGCCGGCTCCGCCTCCGGCAGCTCGGCGGAGCGCGTGATCTCCCTGCCCGCGGCCAGGACCCCGAGAGCTGTGCCGGGCGAGGCCGTCGTGGGGTGGTCGTGCTCGTCCGTCTCCCCCGCCGCCTCCTCCTCGAGCGGGGTCCCCGAGGAGCCGGTGGAGGCGGTGGCGAGGAGGTCGGCGGCGGTGGTGACGTCCGCGGCCAGCCGGGTGGCCCAGGCGCGGCGGTCCACGACGCGCCCCGCCAGGAGCGCGCGCAGCTCGGGCAGCCCCATGCCGGTACGGGCCGAGGTGGCGAGCACCGGCACGCCCTTCAGGTCGTCCTCGTCCAGGAGCCGCCGCACGTCGCGCAGGCAGCGGTCCACCGCGTCGGGCGGCAGGCGGTCGGCCTGGTTGAGCGCCACGACCATCACGTCGCGGTGCCCGGACAGCGGGCGCAGGTAGCGCTCGTGGAGCGCCGCGTCGGCGTACTTCTGCGGGTCCAGCACCCACACCAGCAGGTCGACCAGCTCGACGAGGCGGTCGACCTCCAGGCGGTGGTCGAGCCGGATGGAGTCGTGGTCAGGCAGGTCCAGCAGGATGAGTCCGGAAAAATCCTGACCTGTGGGGGTGCCTGCCTCATGGCGGGTGAAGACGTCCAGCCAGTCCAGCAGCGGCCCCGCCCCCGCGTCGCCGTCCCACACCGCCGCCTGCACGGCGGACGTGGTCGGCCGTGTGACGCCCACCGCCGCCACCTCCGTCCCCGTCAGGGCGTTGAACAGCGACGACTTCCCGCTCCCCGTGGCCCCGGCCAGGGCGACGACCGTGTGCTCGGCCGAGAGGCTGCGGCGGACCCCGGCCCGCTCGGCCACCGCCCGCGCGGACTCCACCGCGCCGTCCGGCAACCGTCCCCCGGCCAGCGCGGCGGCCTCCAGCAAGGCGTCCAGCCGGGAGCTCAGCGGCGGCCCCTCCTTGCGGCGCAGCAGCTTCATGCCGTACCTCCCGGCGTGTCCAGGGCGCCGGGTGGCAGCTCCGCGCGGTGGGCCCGCACCGACCCGGCCGCCTCCATGAGGGCGTCCGCCGTGCCCGGCGACGGCTCGACGGGCTCCAGCAGCGCGGTGTACCGCGCCGCCTCCTCCTCCATCAGCACCCGCACCCGCTCCCGCAGATCGTCCCGGGCCCGGACGGTCAGCGTCCGCACCGCCTGGTCGCCGAAGATGGCCTCCAGCAGCTTCTGCGACAGCACGCTGGTGCCGCCCGCGATGCCCACCTCGATCCCGGTCAGCCCGCCCGTCGAGGCGAACACGGCCAGCATGAGCAGCAGCCCCGCCCCGTTGACCCCGAACGACGCCAGCCGCGCCGTCGTGCGCCGCTCCCCGCCTTCCTGCCGTACGAGGTCCATCACGAACTCCTGCCAGCCCCGCACCGCGGCCTCGGCCCGTTTGCCCAGGTCCGGCGAGGCGCGGCCGAGCCGGGCGGCCTCGACGGCGCCGACCCGCTCGATGATCCCGGGGCCGCCGGGCGCGGCCGACCAGCCGTCCAGCGCGCGCTCCGCGGCGGCGTCGGCGGCTCCTCTGATCAGCGCCTCGACCCCGCTCTCCAGCGCGTCGCGCAGCTCGGCGGCGGGCACGCGGCCGGTGAAGAACGACACGAGCCGGTCGCGCAGCCAGCCCACCCGGCTCTCCAGGGACCGCATCAGGTCGCCGGTGCCGATGAAGTCCTGCCAGCGGGCCAGCACCTCGCCGCGCAGCAGCGAGCCGTCGCGCATGCCCTCGTCGAAGTCGGCCATCGCCCCCGCGTACGCCCCCGTCACGATGGACCGGAGCCCGTCGAAGCCGGCCTGCTGCCGCCGCACGGCGGTCGCGAGTTCGGGCACCCGCGCGGCCAGGCTGTCGAGCGCCCCGGACAGCGTCTGCCGCACCACGCGGGCCCGCTCGGCGGCGTCGGCGGCCAGCCCGGTCAGCCAGGCGACGATCGGCCCGACGAGCGGGGCGGGCAGGCGCGCCTTCTCGGACGGCAGCGCCGCCTCCGGCACGGTGAACAGCCGGGTGCCGTCGAGCCCGTTGGCCACGAGGAGCCGTTCGAGATCGCGGGTGACGGGCGCGGCGGCCTCCGGGGGCACCCGGTCGAGGACGACGGCGAGCGCGGTGCTCCGCTCGCGGGCCGAGCGCAGGAAGCTCCACGGCACCTCGTCGGCGTAACGGGCGGCGGTCGTGACGAACAGCCACAGGTCGGCGGCGGCGAGGAGCTGCGCCGCCAGCTCCCGGTTGGCGGTCACCACGGAGTCGATGTCGGGGGCGTCGAGCAGGGCCAGCCCGGCGCCCAGCGCCTCGGAGGTCACCACCCGCAGCGCGCCCGCCGATTCGCCGCTGGTGCGGGACAGGCCGGGAAGCACGTTCGCGCCCATGAACCAGTCGAGGTCGGCCGGGCTGGCGACGAGCGTCGGCACGAGCGTGGTCGGCCGAAGCACGCCGGGCTCGGCCACGTCGGCGCCGACGAGCGAGTTGACCAGCGTGGACTTGCCCGCCCCGGTGGAGCCGCCCACCACGGCCAGCAGCGGCGCGTCGATGGCGCGCAGCCGCGGCAGGAGGTAGTCGTCGAGCTGCCCGGTCATCTCCCTCAGCAGCCGGCGATCGTCCTCGGCACGGCCGATGGCGAGCGGGAACAGCTCTCCGTCGAGCCGGCGCCGCAGCCCCTCCAACGCACCCAGCAGGTCCATGTCCTCAAGCTAGCCCGCAGGCGGCTCCCTAAGCACATATCCGACGCTCCGCAGCGTGTGGATCAGTCGCGGCTCGACCGCGTCGACCTTGCGCCGCAGGTAGGAGACGTATGACTCGACCACGCCGGCGTCGCCGCCGAAGTCGTAGTTCCACACGTGATCGAGGATCTGCGCCTTGGACAGGACGCGCCCCGCGTTGGACATGAAGTAGTGCAGCAGCTTGTACTCGGTCGGCGACAGCCGCACCGGTTCGCCGGCCCGCCACACCTCGCGCGTGTGCTCGTCCAGCTCCAGGTCGGCGACCTTCAGCCGGGTGGCCGGCGCGCTCTCGCCCCGGGTGCGGCGCAGCACCGCGCGGATGCGGGCCTGCACCTCCTCCAGGCTGAACGGCTTGGTGACGTAGTCGTCGCCCACGCCCAGCCCGGCGATCTTGTCCTCGGTGGCGTCACGGGCGGTCAGGAAGAGCACGGGGGCGGTGATCCTCCTGGCCACCTCGAAGCCGTCGAGGTCGGGCAGCATCACGTCCAGCACCACGAGGTCGGGCGAGGTGCGCTCGGCCACCTCGACGGCCTCGTAGCCGTCGGCGGCGGTCAGCACCTGGAACCCGGAGAAGCGCAGGCTGGCGGACAGCAGATCCCTGATGCTGGGCTCGTCGTCCACCACCATGATCAGCGCCTCGGGTTCGGTCACCTACATAGCGTTACGCAGGGAGCTGAGGAATAGCTGAAGGGTCACTCCAAGGCGAGTGGGAGTTCGACGCGGAAGGTGCAGCCGGCGCCGACCTCGGTGGTCAGCGTGACGGCGCCGCCGTGGGCCTCCATGAGGGCCCGCACGATGGCCAGGCCCAGGCCGCTGCCCCGGTCGTCGCCGGCCCGCCGCCGCGAGCGCGCCGTGTCGGCCCGGTAGAAGCGCTCGAAGACCTTCTCGGCCTGGTCCGGCGGCAGTCCCGGCCCCTTGTCGGCGACCTCCAGGAACACGGTGTCGCGGCCGGCGCCGACACGGACGGTGACGGGCGTGCCCGGGTCGGTGTGGACGAGCGCGTTGGTCACCAGGTTGCCGATGACCTGGCGCAGCCGCACCTCGTCGCCGGAGACGATGAGGGCGGCGCCGCCGACGACGTCGAGGCTGATCACCCGGTCGGGCTGCAGGATGCGGGCGTCGTGGACGGCGTCGGCGGCCAGTGCGAGCATGTCGACGGGCCCCATCCTGAGCGGGCGCTGCTGGTCGACGCGGGCGAGCAGCAGCAGGTCGTCCACGAGCAGGCTCATCCGGCCGGCCGCCTTCTCCACGCGCTGCATGAGCTCGGCGGGGTCGGCGCCGGGGTTCTGCCGGGCGTACTCGGCGAAGCCGCGGATGGAGGTGAGCGGGGTGCGCAGCTCATGCGAGGCGTCCCCCACGAACTGGCGCATGCGGTCCTCGGAGCGGCGCGCCGCGGCCTCGGAGGCGGAGCGGGCGGCGAACGCGGCCTCGATCTGCGCGAGCATGCCGTTGAGCGAGCGGGCCAGCCGGCCCACCTCGGTGCGCGGGTCGCCGTCGGGGACGCGCCGGCCCAGCTCGCCGCCCGCGATGGCCTCGGCGGTGCGCTCGATCTGGATCAGCGGGCGCATGCTGCGCCGCACGCTGGTCACGCCGACGACGGCCAGGATCAGCAGGATGCCGCCGCCGCCGAGCAGCTCGATCAGGCCCAGCCGCCGGGTGATCTCGCTGACCTCGGTCAGGTCGGCGGCCACGACGAACGAGCCGTGCGGGGTCGCGGTGTGCAGGACCCGCCACTCGCCCTCGCCGTCGCCGGCCTTGGCGGTGTAGATGCCGGGGCCGGGCGAGGGCGACAGCACCGGCTTGGACTTGAAGTCCACGTCGCGGTCGATCTGGAGCGGCTGGTAGCGGCCGGCCCCGTCGCGTACCAGGACGATCGTGTCGGACTCGATGAGCAGCGGCTTGTCCCCGACCTTGCGGCCCTTCTCGCGCCGCTGGAAGTCGTACTCCAGCTTCTTCTGCATGCGTACGGCGACCAGGTTGACCTGGCCGTCGACCCGGTCGAGCAGGTAGCCGTGCAGGACCGAGACGCTGACCAGGCCGATGAAGGTGAGGCCGAGCGCGAGCAGCGCCAGCATCGCGGCGATCAGCTTGATCCTGAGCGGCAGGCCGGACATCAGGGACTCGGCGGCAGGCGCAGCACGTATCCGACACCGCGCAGCGTGTGGATGAGCCGAGGGCTCCGGTTGTCGATCTTCCGGCGGAGCACCGACACGTACGACTCGACGATGCCCACCTCGCCCCGGAAGTCGTAGTCCCACACGTGGTCGAGGATCTGCGGCTTGGACAGCACCCGGCCGGCGTTGGTCATGAAGTAGCGCAGCAGCTTGAACTCGGTCGGCGACAGCGCCACCGCGGTGCCGCCGCGCCACACCTCGTGGCTCTCCTCGTCCAGTTCGATGTCGGCGAACGTCAGCCGCGGCGGCGGCGCGGGCCCGTCGCCGGTGGTGCGGCGCAGCACCGCGTGGATCCGGGCCACCACCTCTTCGAGGCTGAACGGCTTGGTCACGTAGTCGTCGCCGCCGAGCGTCAGACCGCGGATCTTGTCCTCGGTGTCGTCGCGGGCGGTCAGGAACACCACCGGCGTGTGCGTCCCGCCGCCCCGCAGCCGCTGCACGATCTCGAACCCGTCGAAGTCGGGCAGCATGACGTCGAGCACGATGAGGTCCGGCCGGTGCCGTTGCACGGCGGCCACCGCGTCGTGGCCGCTCTTGGCCGTGGTCACGTCGAACCCCGCGAACCTGAGGCTCGCGGCGAGGAGTTCGAGGATGTTGGGGTCGTCCTCGACGATCAGCAGGCGCGCTTCCATCACATCCAAGGATGCACTCATCGGGCGAGTGCCGGAACAAGTGCGACGATATGCCGCGCGATCGCGAGACTCGACGTGGCCGCCGGAGAGGGGGCGTTGCGGACGAGCACCACCCGGCCGTCCACGTCCACGGCGAAGTCGTCGACCAGGCGGCCGTCCCTGGCCACGGCCTGCGCCCGGACGCCGCCCTCGGTGCGGCGCAGGTCCTCGGCGGTCAGCTCGGGCACGTAGCGCCGGGCCGCCTTGAGGAAGGCGCGCCTGGCCAGCGAGCCGTAGATCTCCTTCAGGCCGGTGCGCCAGTGGTGCCCGGCCATCCGCACCGTTCCGGGCCAGCCCATGATCCGCCGCACGTCCCGCACGTCGCGCCGCCGGTAGCCCTCGTAGGCGAGCGCCAGCACGGCGTTCGGGCCGACCAGCACCTCTCCGCCGATGTGCCGGGTCAGATGGACGCCGAGGAACGGGTAGCGCGGGTCGGGCACCGGGTAGATCAGGCCGCGCACCAGGTCCCTGGCGTCGCCGGCGAGCTCGTAGTACTCGCCGCGGAACGGCACGATCCTGATGTCGCCCCGGCGGCCGGCCAGCGCGGCGACCCCGTCGGTGCCGAGTCCGGCGCACACCACCAGCCGGTCGAAGGCGAAGCGCCGCCCGGCCGCCACCACCTCCACGCTCGAGGCGGTCTCCCTGATCGCGCGAACTTGGTGCTCCAGCCGTACGGACCCGCCCAGCTCCGCCACGTCGAGCGCGAGGCGGCGCGCGACCGCGGCGAAGTCGGTGATCGCCGTGTGCGGCGAGTGGACGGCGCCGACACCGACGGCGTGCGGCTCGATCTCGCGCAGGCCCAGCGCGTCCAGCTCGGCGACGCCGGGCACGCCGTTGGCCCTGGCCCGCTCGGCCAGCGCCTTCAGCAGCGGGCGCTCGGCGCGGGTGCTCGCGACGACGAGCTTGCCGACCTCCTCGTACGGCAGCGCGTGCCGTGCGCAGTAGTCCTTGAGCAGCGCCACGCCCTCGCGGCACAGCCGGGCCTTGAGCGATCCGGGCGGGTAGTAGATGCCCGCGTGGACCACGCCGCTGTTGTGTCCCGTCTGGTGGGCCGCGACCCGGCTCTCCTTCTCCAGCACGGTCACCTCGGCGCCGCGCTGCATGGCCAGCTCGCGGGCGACCGCCAGGCCGACGATGCCGGCGCCGACGATCCCAATCTTCTCCGTCACGGCGACAGTCTGCCTATTTCCCGCCGATCCAGGTGGCCTTCCGCGCAGAGCCACCGCAATGTATCCGAAACGGTGTCTCGAACCGGGCGCAAAGTGACGCCGAGCGCCTCCAGGGCGGGGGCGTCGTCGGTGGGGACCATGGTGAGCATGATCTCGGCCGCGTCGCGGGTCAGGGGGTAGGCGATCCGGGCGCCGAGCGCCTTGGCGCCGTCGAGGGCCGCCGCGACCCCGCGCAGCAGGCCGGCTGGCAGCCGGTACGCGCGCCCGCGCCGGCCGGTCAGCTCGGCGCAGAGGGCGGCGAGCTCCGCCCAGGTCAGGAAATGTCCACCGATGAGGTGGCGCCCCGCACCCTGCCCCGGCGTGAAGCAGCGGGCCAGCGCCACGGCCAGGTCGCGCACGTCCAGCACGCACACGCCGCCCGGGACGATCGGCCAGCCGGAGCGCGTCCCGGCCCGGAGACCCTCGTTGAGCGCGTCCAGCCTGGGCTGTCCCGGGCCGAGCAGGCCGCCGGGGTAGACGATGGTCACGCCGTCGAGGCTCCTCGCGTGGCGCTCGCCCTCGACCTTGGACCGGCCGTACGCGTTGCGCGGGCCGGCCAGGGGACTGCCGGCGGTGATGACCGGCCCGGCGGGCGGGACGAACACCGCGACCGTGGAGACGTGCACGACGGGGTCTAGCCCCAGCTCGACGGCCTGGTCGAGGACGTTGCGCAGGCCGACGACGTTCGAGCCGCGCAGGTCGGCGCCGTGCCCGGTGACGCCCATGTCGGCCGCGGCGTGCAGCACGGCGTCGCAGCGCTCCAGCGCGTCGCGGACGGCCCCGGCGTCGCGGATGTCGGCCCGGTGCAGGGGCCAGGAGGCGCCGGTCCGTCCGAGGCCGGCTCCGGCCAGGGAGCGCGCGGCCTTGGCCGGGTCCCTGACGAGGAGGTGCGGCTCGTGCCCGGCCTCGGCCAGGGCGACGGCCGCGTGCGCTCCGACGAACCCGGAGGCACCGGTGACCAGCACGCGCATGCGGCCAACCTAGCGCTCACTTGGTGAACGATCAACCGTCCTCCCCCTGGCCGCGGAATCGAACGTGAGTACGATGGACTCATGTACGTCCCGCCGGAGTGGCCCGCCGAGGTCCGGCCGCCGAGCGTCCCCGACTGGGAGACGTCCGCCGTGGCCTGGCTGCTCGACGCGGTGCCGCCCGACTACCGCGCCTACGAGGTGCTCAGGCGCCATCCCGTGGCGCTGGCCCGGATGGCGAGCCACCACGTCCGCTCGGCCGTCGAGGCGGCCCGCGCCGGCTACCGCGGCGCCGCCGTCGACCTCAAGGGCCACCTGCCGCCGCACGCCATCGAGGCCGTCCTCGACGCCTACCGGCAGGAGGGACCCCGCCTGGTACGGCTGTCACGCTCGATCGAGGTGGTGGAGCGCGCCCTGCGGGGCGACCTGTTCACCGCCACGATGCGCCACCACCGCTGAGCCCGCCGGACGTCAGCGGGTGCGGCGGGCGATGTAGGAGATCACACCGGTCGCGCCCGCGGCGGCGGCCAGCCAGATCAACACGTCCCGGGCGCTCAGCCCCTTCCCCCCGCCGTTCTCGCCGTCCGACGCCTCCGGCCGCGGTGAGGCGGTGCGGGCTCCCCGCTGCGAGGTGCGGGGGCTCCGGCTCCGCGTGGGTTCGGCCGACGCCGGGACGTCCCGCACCGCCTGGTCCGGGAGCGGCACCTGGTAGACCGGGCTCGACGCCCCCTCGCTGCCTGCGAGCAGCGCCCTGCCGTCGGCCGTGTACGCGATCGACTCGGCCTGGTCGAGCTCCGGCATCGACACCTTGGTGATCATGTCGCCGTCCGGCCGGTAGAGGGTGGCCGAGAAGTAGGTGCGGACCACGTACGAGGAGCCGTCCGGCGCGTACGCGGCGTCGGTGGCCATCAGCGGCGCGGCGGCCACCTTGCGCAGCACGTTGACCCGGCCGGTGCGCAGCTTCGCGGGGGCGGCGTACACGGACCCCGCGAACTCCTTGGACACCACGTACAGCCGCCCCGTGACCGGGTGGACCATGAGCCCCTCGGCGTTGCGGGCGCCGTCCTCGTAACGGAAGCGGTAGCGGACCGCTGGGAGGGTCGCGTCCCGGAGGGTCTCCGGCTCGGTCACCTTGTAGACGGAGACGTCGGGCCACGCGCCGTCCATGTTGTCGCCGATGTCGGCGAACCACAGCACGCCCCGGCCGGTGACCGGGTCCTTGGTGGCGGCCATCGCCTCCCAGTCGCGCGCCTGCGCCCCGCTCACCCGGAACGTCGCCCGGGTCCGCCCGTCGCCGCCGACCGCGTAGAAGACGGGGGCGGCGGAGCTGTCGTTGTGCGTGTAGTAGACGTCCCGGTGCGTCGGCGAGACCGCCAGGCCGCTGGACTCGGTGATCCGCTTGTCCTTGAACCGGAACAGCCTCTTGCCCACGTCGTCGGCCGCCGCGGGCGCCGAGAGAGCGCCCAGTACCACGCATGTCGCCGCGGCGGCCACGACCGCCCGTCTCAGGTCCCCCACGCCGCCATCATGCCTCAACGACCGCCCGACCGACCCGAGCGCTGTGCCGGTGGAAGCCCGTGCCCTGGAGCACGACCAGAACGAGGTTGGTCACGGCCAGGGCCGCCCACAGCCCGGTGAGCCCCCAGGTCGCCGCCACCGGCACGGCCGCCACCACCATCAGCCCGTAACCGCCGGCGAAGTAGACCATGCTGGCCGCGGACTTCTTCAGCGCGGTCAGCCCGATGCCCTGCACCGCCTGCGCGCCGTCGGCGGCCGAGGCGAGCAGCATCAGCGGCAGCAGCCCGGCCGCCCGCTCCCGGACGCCGGGGTCGTCGGTGAGCAGCGCCAGCACCGGATCGCTCACGACCAGCAGGACGAGCGCGCCCACGGCCGTGCCGCCGAGCGCGACCAGCGCCGCCACCCGGTTGGCGCGCCGCGCTCCCGCGGCGTCGGGCGCGCGGGCCACCTCGGGCACCGACGCCTGCGCCACGGACAGCGAGGCCAGCATGATGAGGGAGGTGAGCGTGGTCAGCACCGCGTGGGCGGCGGCGTCACGGGCACTGGTGGTGCTCGCCGCGAAGGTGATGACCCCGAGCCCGCCGAACTTGATCAGCACAGTGGCGGCCAGCGGCACGCTCACCCGGGCCAGCTCGGCGATCCGGGCGGGCCGCGGCCGGCCCCGGCCCACCCGGACGCCGATGGCGCGCCGCAGGCAGACGTTGGCCACCACCACGCCGACCGTCCCCCACAGCAGCCAGGCGACGCCCACGCCGGTGAGGCCCAGGCGCGGCACCAGGACGAGCGAGCAGCAGGCCATCACGGCGGTGCCCGCCAGGCTGGACCAGAGCACCTGCCGGCTGTGGCCGAGCGCGACGAGCACGGTCGTGGCGCCGCCACCGGAGGCGTACACGAGCAGGTAGAGGGCCAGCAGCCAGGGCAGCGGCCCCAGCTCGGCGACCACCTCGCCGGGAACGCCGGTGACCCGCGCGAGCAGGGGCACGGCGAGGACGGCGAGGGCGCCGGCCGTACCGACGAGGAGCGTGAGCCAGCGCGCGTCACGGAGGACGGGGACGGCGCGGACGGGATCGTCGCGGTGCGGCGCGACGAACGGCCCGAGCCCGCGCAGCGCTCCCGTGACGGCGGCGGCGGCGGCGGGGTTGAGCACGGCGGTCATGACCGCGAAGGCCGCCAGCGTGACGGTGGCGTGCCGGCCGAGCACCGAGGTGACCACGAAGGTGCCGATCACGCTGGTCACCATCGAGAGGAAGAGGGGAACCGCCGACCTGATGATCACCCCGCCCACCGGCGTCACCCTACTAGCCTGGAGTGCGCTCCAGGTATTTAGCCTGGGAGGCATGGATTATGTGAACCTCGGACGCAGCGGGCTCAAGGTCAGCCCGCTCTGCCTCGGCACCATGAACTTCGGGCCCGTGACGAGCGAGGAAGACTCCTTCACGATCATGGACCGGGCCCACGAGCTGGGCATCAACTTCTTCGACACGGCCAACGTCTACGGCTGGAAGAAGGGCGAGGGAGTCACCGAGCGGATCATCGGCAACTGGTTCGCCAAGGGCGGCGGCCGCCGGGAGAAGACGGTCATCGCGACCAAGCTCTACGGCTCGATGGGCGACTGGCCCAACGACGACCGGCTCTCCGCGCTCAACATCCGCCGCGCCTGCGACGCCTCGCTCCAGCGCATGCAGACCGACTACATCGACATCTACCAGGCCCACCACGTCGACCGGAACACGCCGTTCGACGAGTTCTGGGAGGCGATGGAGGTCCTGCGGCAGCAGGGCAAGATCCTCTACGTCGGGTCGTCCAACTTCGCGGGCTGGCACATCGCCAAGGCCCAGGAGACCGCGGCCCGCCGCAACACGCTGGGCCTGGTCAGCGAGCAGAGCCACTACAACCTGCTGACCCGCGCGGTCGAGCTGGAGGTCCTGCCGGCCTGCGAGGACTACGGCCTCGGCGTCATCCCGTGGAGCCCGCTCGGCGGCGGCCTGCTCGGCGGCGTGCTCCGCAAGATCGACAAGGGTCGCTCGGCCGCCGAGCACATGGTCAAGCAGCTGGAGAAGCACCGCGACCGGATCGAGCAGTACGAGAAGTTCTGCGACGAGCTGGGCGAGGACCCCGCGTACGTGGCGCTGGCGTGGCTGCTGACGCGGCCCGCGGTCACCGCCCCGATCATCGGGCCGCGCACGCTGGAGCAGCTCGACGGCAGCATGCGGACCCTGGAGATCACGCTGGACGAGCAGGCGCTGGCGCGTCTGGACGAGATCTTCCCCGGTCACCGCACCGCGCCGGAGGACTACGCCTGGTAGGAGGCGCGGTTCGCGGACGCGTCAGCGGAGCAGGGCGCCGATGATGACGATCAGCACAAGGAGGCCGAGCACGGTCGGCAGCAGCCAGGAGCGAGGACGGTCCACGTTGTGGAGCCTAATCGGGCCGCGAGGGTGTCAGCGCCCACTCGGCCAGTGACTCGTACCTCACCTGGGCGCCGGTGTGGCTGCGGACCAGGCGGACGGCCTCCGTCCGCCACGGCGTCCCACTGAAGCCCGACAGCGACTCGACGAGCGGGCGGAGGTCCGTCTCCGCCCGCGCGCGGGCCAGTGTCAGATGCGGGTGGAAGCGCTTGTCGTCGGCCTGACCGGCGCCCGCCCGGCGGGCGCCGGCCTTGACCGAGTCGGCCAGCCGGTTCATGGGGTCGCCGGAGACGGCCGCCCAGAAGACCCTGGCCCGCCGTACGGACGAGAACGCCCCGAACCCGGTGAAGGCCAGATCCAGGACGTGGTGGCGGCGTACGGCGCGGGCCAGGCGCACCTCCAGCTCCGGCAGGGCCGCCTCGGGCACCTCACCGAAGAAGCCGAGCGTGATGTGCCAGGTGGCGCGGTCCGGCCAGCGCAGCCCGGGCACCTCGCCGACGTGCGGCGCGATGACGCGTTCGAGCTCGTCGAGCGCCTCGGCGGGCGGCACCACGGCCGCGAAGAGCCTCATGCCATCCGATTCTGCAACGGATGGCCGGCGGCCGCCCCGCTCAGGCGGTGGCGGCCACGGTGCGGCGCACCCGGGAGCCGATCAGCCGCGTGACCACCAGCGCCAGGCCGGTGCCCGCGAGTGCGAGCACTCCGGAGAGCATCACGCCGGCCCGGGGGCCGCCGAGGTCGGACAGCCAGCCGACCAGCGTGGCGCCGACCGGCGCACCGCCGGTGAAGACGAGCATGTAGATGCCCATGACCCGGCCGCGCATCTCGGGCGAGGAGGCGAGCTGGACGCTGGCGTTGGCCGCCGTGTTTACTGTGATCAGCGCGACGCCCGTGGGGACGAGCAGCAGCAGGTACAGCGGGTAGAACGGCGCCAGACCGGTGGCGACCTGGAACAGCCCGAACCCGATCGCGCCCGCCATCAGCACCCTGCGTGACGGCCGCGACCGCCGGGCCGCGAGCAGCGCCCCGCCGAGCGCGCCGACGGCGAACATGCTGGACGCCAGGCCGAACGAGGACGCCCCCGCGGCGAAGACCTCGCGCGCCATGAGCGCGATCGACATCGAGAACGCCTGCGAGAACATCGACACGAAGCCGATCAGCAGCACCGGCATGAGGAGCTCCTCGCGCTCCAGCACGTACCGCAGCCCCTCGCGGAGCTGGCCCTTGGCCCGCGGCACCGGCTCCGACAGCTGGAGCTCGGACTTGCGCATGAAGACCAGGCTGGAGATGACGGCGGCGAAGGTCAGCCCGTTGATGAGGAACAGCGGCCCCGTGCCCCCGAGCACGTAGATCAGCACACCGGCGACGGCCGGGCCGACCACGCGGGCCAGGTTGAAGGAGGAGCTGTTGAGCGCGATCGCGTTGGACAGCTCACGCCGGCCGACCATCTCGACCACGAACGCCTGCCGGGTCGGCACCTCCACGCAGGAGATCATGCCGAGCACGAACGCCATGACGTACACGTGCCACTCCTGGACGGAGTGCGTGATCGTCAGCAGGCCGAGGGTGAGCGCGAGCACGGCCATGAGCGACTGGGCCGCGATGAGGATGGGCCGCTTGGGGTAGCGGTCGGCCAGCACGCCGCCGAACAGGCCGAAGAAGAGCATCGGCAGGAACTGCAGGGCGGTCGCCGTTCCCAGCGCCGCCGCGCTGCCGTGGGTGAGGTCCAGGATCAGCCAGTCCTGGGCGGTGCGCTGCAGCCAGCCGCCGACGTTGGAGACGGCGCCACCGGCCACGAACATGCGGTAGTTGCGATATCTGAGCGACCGGAACATCCCGGTCCCGGGTTGTTCGCCTTCTATATCCTGCTGAGCTTCTCCAGGATCGGCGCCGCCTGCCTGAGGATCGACCGCTCCTCGGGTGTCAGCTCCTTCAGCCGCTGCGTCAGCCACGCCTCCTTGCGGCGGCGCTCCTCCTTCAGCAGCTTCTGGGCGGCCTCGGTCACGGTCACGGTCACCTGGCGCCGGTCGGTCGGATGCGGGGTGCGCGAGACCAGCCCGCGTTCCTCGAGTGCGGCGATCACGCGCGTCATCGAGGGGGGCTGCACCTTCTCGAGCTCGGCCAGCTCGCCGGGCGTTATCCCGGAGTGCCGGTCGACCGCGGCGAGCGTCGCGAACTGGGTGGGAGTCAGCGTGTGCACCGCCGCCTGGCGTCGCAGCCGACGCGTCAGCCGGGCGAGCGACACGCGCAGGGCCAAGGCCAGGCCCGCGTCGCTGCGCAGATCTGTCTGTTGCTGGTTCTTCATTAGCACGTCTCATTACCTTTGCTAACTATAGGGCAGGGCAAGATATTTCTCCAACTCATTACGTGTCTCACCCGTTGATACACCGAGGCCGCCCCTCTTGCGAGGGGCGGCCTCGTCGCTGGTCAGCAGGGAAATCGTACGGGGATCAGACCCCCAGCAGGGCCCTGATGGGGCCCAGCGCGAAGTACAGCAGGAACATGGCCGACACGACCCACATGAGGGGGTGGATCTCCCCGGCCTTGCCCCGGACGACCTTGATCAGCACGTAGCTGACGAAGCCCGCGCCGACGCCGTTCGAGATCGAGTAGGTGAACGGCATGACCACGATCGTGAGGAACGCCGGGATCGCCAGCTCGTAGTCGCTGAAGTCGATCTCGCGTACGGACGTCATCATGAGGAAGCCCACGACGACCAGGGCGGGAGTGGCCGCCTCGTAGGGCACGACCTCGACGAGCGGGGCGAAGAAGATCGCCACGAGGAAGAGCGCGCCGGTGACGACGCTGGCCAGGCCGGTCCGGGCGCCCTCGCCGACGCCCGCGGCCGACTCGATGTAGGTGGTGTTGGACGACACCGACCCGGCGCCGCCCGCCGCCGCGCCGAGCGAGTCGACGAGCAGGATCTCCCGGGTGCGGGGCAGCACGCCGTCCTCGCCCACCAGGCCGGCCTGCCGGCCGACGCCGACCATCGTGCCCATCGTGTCGAAGAAATCGGTGATGAGCAGCGTGAAGATGAGCAGCGCGACGAGCAGCGCCGAGACGCGGCTGAACGCGCCGAACGGGTCGAACTCGGTGAAGAGGGTCAGAGGGTTGTGGAAGTCGAAGATCTTCTGCGGCGCGGTCGGCACGTTGAGCTGCCAGCCGCCCGGGTTGTCCGCCGACGCCGGCCCGGCCTTGGCCAGCGCCTCCACGATCACGGCGAGCACGGTCGTGCCGACGATGCCGATGAGGATCGCGCCCTTGACCCTGCGGGCCACCAGCGCGGCCGTCGCCAGCAGGCCGACCACGAACACGAGGATCGGCCAGGAGGTCAGCGCGCCCTTGATGCCCATCTCCAGCGGCGGGCCGGCGGCGACCCGGCGGACGAAGCCCGCGTCCACGAAGCCGATCAACGCGATGAACAGGCCGATGCCCACGCTGATGGCCGTCTTGAGCTGGGCGGGGATCGCGTTGAAGACGGCCACCCGGAAGCCGGTCAGCACGAGCACGGCGATGATGACGCCTTCGAGGAAGACCAGGCCCATGGCCTCCTCCCAGCTCATCACCCCCGCGATGTTGAAGGTGACGAAGGTGTTGAGCCCGAGCCCCGCCGCCATGGCGAACGGCACGCGGCCCACGACACCCATGAGGATCGTCATCACGCCGGCCACGAACGCCGTCCCGGCGGCCACCAGCGCCACGTTGGGCGCCGACCCGTCGCCGATGAACTGCTTCTCGACGTCCTGGCCGTTGGCGATGATGATCGGGTTCAACACGACGATGTAGGCCATCGTGAAGAAGGTGGCCAGACCGCCCCGTACCTCACGGGAGATGGTCGAGCCTCGTGCGGAGATTGCGAAGAATCTGTCGATAGCGGTAGTTCTGTCACTCACGCGCGAAGAGTGACAGCAGTGGCGTTCCGGTAAAAGTGCTGGTAATCGGATCGAGACCGGATTGGAAGCTACGCTGGACACGTGAAACAGGAGTGGCACCCCGATCCGGAGCCGATCGAGACCAACGACGTGGCCACCATCGCCGTGGGCACCGGCCTGTGGGCCGTCGCCCTGGTCGTGCTCCTCGTCCTGCGCCCCGGCCCGGACCACCAGTGGTGGATCTGGACGTGCGCCGTCGGCGCGTTCCTCGGCCTGCCCGGGCTCTGGTACGTCCGCAGGCGCACCACCAGAAGCTGACATTCGTCATCTCCGGCCGATCCTCGAAGTCATCCCCAAGAGCTGTTTCCGGCCACTACCTGGACGAGCGCGGCAAGCCCATGCTGATGGGCATGAAGACCACCGCCCTCGTCTCCGCCCTCTGCCTGGCCGCCCTCACCGGCTGCGCCGCGGCGAGCGGCACCCCGGCGACCACGACCGCCACCACCACCGGCGCCGCCGGCGCGATCTCCTGGCGGACCTGCACCGGTCTGACCGGCCCCGACGGCAAGCCCGCCGCCCCGGACCCGACCCTCCAGTGCGGCAAGCTCGCCGTGCCCCTCGACTACGCCAAGCCCGGCGGCGAGCGGATCGACCTCGCGCTGATCCGGGTCAAGGCCACCGGCGACCGGCTCGGCTCCCTCGTCTTCAACTTCGGCGGGCCCGGCGGCTCCGGCGTCGACACGCTGGCCATGGCCGCCCGCGCGTTCGCCGCCCTCGGCACCCGCTACGACCTGGTCAGCTTCGACCCGCGCGGCGTCGAGCGCAGCGCCGGCGTCCGCTGCGGCGGCGACGTCGAGACCATCCTGAACGCGAGCGACGGCGCGAGCGGCGACAAGGCGGTCAAGAAGTACGTGGCCGCGTGCCGGAAGGACTCGGGCAAAGTGCTGCCGTACGTCGGCACGATCAACGCCGCTCGTGACATGGACCGCATCCGCGCCGCCCTCGGCGACGCCAAGCTCAACTACTTCGGCCTCTCGTACGGCACGCAGCTCGGCGCCGTCTACGCCACCCACTTCCCGCGGAACACCGGCCGGCTCGTCCTGGACGCCGCGTACGACCCCACGGGCACCTTCGCGGACCGGGCCGTCATCCAGGCCACCGGGTTCGCGACGTCCTTCGACGCCTTCGCCAAGGACTGCGTCGCCAAGGGCTGCGACCTCGGCCAGGACCCCGCCGCGGTGAGGAAGACCGTCGAGACCTTCGTGGACGGCCTGCGGGACGAGCCGATCAAGGTCGGCAAGCGCTCGCTCACCCACGCGCTGGGCCAGCTGGGCGTCATCACCCCGCTGTACGCCAAGGCCTCGTGGCCGCTGCTGGAGCAGGCCGTCGCCGCCGCCGTGAAGGGCGACGGCACCATGCTCCTCGCACTGGCCGACACCTACACCGGACGCCGCGCCGACGGCACGTACGCCACCACGCTCACCAGCATGCAGGCGATCACCTGCGCGGACACGTCCGAGCGGCCCACCCTCGGCCAGGCCGCCGCGGTCAACCGCAAGATCAAGAAGATCTTCCCCGTCCTGGCCACGAGCGGCACGGTCGCGCCGTGCGCCCACTGGCCGGTGCCGGGAGACGACCGGGCCAAGCGGATCGACGCCACGGGCTCGGCCCCCATCATGGTGGTCGGCGCCAAGGGCGACCCGGCCACGCCGTACCGGTGGGCGACCAGCCTCACGGCCCGGCTCAGGACGGGCGTGCTGCTGACGTACGAGGGCGAGGGCCACGGCGCCTACCTCAGCGGCAGCGCCTGCGTCGCCCAGCACGTCAACACGTACCTGCTGACCGGCAAGCTCCCGGCCCGCGACACGAGCTGCCCCGCCGCCTGACCCCCGGGTCTTCGCGTCGGCCGGTGAGCGCGCCCCCGCGCTCACCGGCCGATGTACGCGTGCCCGGCCTCAGAGCCTCCGGGGCCCCGGTCTGAGGCTCGCAGACGCGGCCTCAGGGGCCCGATCGGGGCCGCCCCGGGAGATCCGGACTCTTATTTCCACTCGGTGGTGCACCAGGTGTAGCGCCGGGTCTTCGGGTGGACCTGACAGGCCTTGAAGTCGACCCGGGTGGCCGTCCTTTGGAACCAGCCCTTGAGTGTTCTTCTCTGCTGGTTGCCGCAGGCCACCCAATCCTTCCAGCTGCTGTAGACCTTGCCGTCCATCCGGACGAGCGCGCCGATGCATCGCCCGTCTGCCCGGTTGTCGAGGACCTCGGCGTTGATGTAGAGCTCATACGGAGCTCTTCCATGCCACCACACCCTGCCCTCGAAGAGGCCGGGGAGCGTCAGTCGATCGAATCCCAACCGAGCCCTTGCTCTGAAGTGGCGGCTTGGTGCGCCTGCGGTGGCCGCCTCGTCTTCTTCGGGGCTGGTCTCCGTGGTGGACAGTTCCGTGACATCTTCGTATTCGGCGGGCATCGGCGGGTCGGTGAAGTAGCCCCGCATCGACACCTGGACGTGGGTGGTGCCCGGCCCGCGGTTGGTGACGGTCACACGTCCTTGGGAGTCGGGGATGACCAGGTCGAATCCGGTGGTGCTCTCCGCCTGGTCGTAGTTGACGCTGGAGATGTCCGGGTCGCCGTCCTCGGCCGGATAGGCGGTGAGCCAGCCCTTGTCCGTCGGCTGGCGAGCCTGGATGGTGAGCGCCGCCGAAGCCATGATCTTCTCGCCCAGGTCGACGCCCTGCGCGACGTCGAAGGTGACGGACTCGCCCGGGGCGAGGGCCCGGGTGCTTCCGCCTGGCACGCCGGTGCCGGTGAGGGTCTCGACGATGACCCTGGACGGGACGGCGGCGTACCCCGCACCGCCCTCCTCCGCGGTTCCCGTGAAGTAGCCGCGGAGGGTGAGGGCCACGTGTACCGTGCCGCTGCCACGGTTCTCGATGATCAGCTTGCCGCTGCCGGTCAACTGGGCCACGGTGAAGCTGCTGTCGGTCTCGTCGGGGACATAGTCCACCGTCGCCACGTTGTTGGCCGGCTGATCGGACGGGTGCAGGCTCAACCAGCCTTTCTGGCCCTGGGACCAGGCCACGACGTTCAGCGCGACCGCGTTCGCGCCGGTGGCCGGAACGCCGCGCTGTCCGGCGACGTCGATCGTCACCGACGAGTTGGCCGGGATGGGGGTGGCCTCCCGGGCCGGGGACCCCGTGACATGCCCGGGCCGGGTGTCATACAGGTACTGGGTGTCGACCGGGTAGTACTCGTTGCCCGCCTGAGTGTCGGCGGCGCTGAGGAAGTAGCCGCGGACGGCGACGACGACGTGCACCGGACTGTCGCTGTTGTTGACGACGGACACCATGCCCGTGCCCGTCAGGCGGGTGAAGTCCTCGCCCGTGACGTTCTCGCCCGGGTAGAAGGTCAGCGTCGACACGGTGGCCGGGGCGTCAGACGGGTGGACGGTGAGCCAGCCGGGCTGCTCTGCTCCCACCGCCGTGATGTTCAGGGCGACCGCCGACACCCCAGAAGCCGGAACCTCCGCCTGGCCGGCGACCTGAAAGGTCACCTTGGCCTTGCCCGGGACCTTGGCGGAGCCGACTCCGCCGGTCCCGTTGCGGGTGTCCGCGAGGACGGCCGGAGGCACGGCCACGAACTGGTTGTCCGGGGCCTCGTCGGCTCTGGCCGGATGGGCCGACGAGATGGCCGCCATGAACGAGGTCAGCAGGACGAGGACGATCGCCACCGCTGTGACGGCTCGCCCGGTCCGGCGAGCAGGTAAAGCATGCATATGTGCACCTTTCGTAGTCGATTCGCCGGTTGCGGAATCAGGCGAGGAAACGGGGCTTCGCATTCAGGGGAACGGTGGCGCTTGTCGTGGTGCCTTCTCCCCGTACGCCATTGACGGTGAGGCGCCCGCCCAGTCCGGCGACTTCAGCCCGCCGGCCGTGCAGACGGGCCTCGAGCACCTCCGCCGACATCCCGGAGCCGTCATCGCTGACGGTCAGGCGCAGCCTTCCGGCAGCCACGGTGAGGGCGATGGAGACGGTGCGGGCCGATGCCTGCCGTTCCACCTCCTGCAGGACGTCACGGATCGTGCCATGGACGATCTCGGCGAGCACGGCGGGCAGCGGCTCTTTCGGCAGAGCCCAGATCTCCACCGTGATCCCGCTCTGGAGCGACCATTCCGCCAGGTGATCCGCCACAGGCTGTGAGGCGGTGTGGCCGCCTGTCTCGAGTTCACCATGTGAGCTGTCGATCATCGATGCTCCATCGCTCGTCACTGGTCGTCTGCGCCCGGGCAGGGCATACGGAGTGGCTGCGCCGGAACGGTCACCACCGGCGCCATGCCTGCGCAGCGGAGAGCGTGCAGGGCCACTGGATCGCCTTCTTGCCCTGGCGCTGCTCGCCCCGCCCGATGGCGAGACACATGCCTGTCGCCCTGTTCCGAAGCCGCTGCCGACCGTCGTAGATCCACTCCTGCGCCGGTCCGCCGTCCGTGCACGGCCACTGGATCGCGACCTTCCCCTGCTTCTGCTCGCCACGCCCGATGGCCAGGCACAGCCCGGTCTTGACGTTCACGAGCCGGCGGTCGGACCGGTGGATCCAGCGCTGCGACTTGCTCCCGATGCACGGCCACTGGATCACCGGCTTGCCGGCCCTCACCTCTCCCTGGCCCACGGCCAGACACATTCCGGTCGCGCCGTTGACGTACTCCAGGCCGGACCCGGCGGAGGCCACGGCGGCTCGCGCGGCCGCGGCGGGCGACAGGGACAGCAGGGTCAGGGCGGTCACGACCACGGCGGCGGTCTTGGAGCTCGTGCGCATGGATGTCCTTTCTCGGCTGGTCGATCAAGGGAGGAGAGGATCGCGAAACTGGTCGCGATCATGAGCAGGTCACACGTCCGTGTGCCGGCTCCCCGCGGTTCTCAGCGGCAGGCGGTCCCGTGGCCGCTTGCCGCCGACGCCTGTGGCCCCAGGATCGTGACGGCAGGATTGTTCGGCATCCCTCATCGGGCCGGCAAACAATGCTTTTCTCGGCGAACGGCTACTTTTCGCGCGGCGATCGGCGCGCCGGGGTCCATAGTTGAAGTGATCAACGAGCGCGTCCGAGCCTCTTCGTCGTCCAGCGAATGGAGTCCAGTACCGGTGGTGGGCCGTCGCGAAAGCCCGGTGGACCCGGCAGCGGGACCGGTTCAACGCTTCGCCTCCGAGTTGCGCAAGCTGCGCCGGGAAGCGGGCGGCCTCACCTATCGGGCCATGGCCACGCGCGCGGGCTACTCGGTCACCACGCTGTCGCAGGCGGCGGCAGGTGAGCGTCTGCCTTCGCTGCCCGTCGTCCTCGCCTTCGTGGAGACCTGCGGCGGAGACGTCTCGGCATGGGAGCGCCGCTGGCAGCAGGTCATCGACGAAGTGGCCCGTGAAAGGGCCGACGATGACGGCGCCGCCGGGCCGTACCCCGGTCTGGCCCCGTACGGCACAGATGATTCCGGTCGGTTCTTCGGGCGGGAGCGACTCGTCGAGGAATTGCAGGAGTTGCTCCGACGACATCGTTTCGCCGCGGTGTTCGGCCCTTCGGGCAGCGGTAAGTCGTCCCTGTTGCGTGCCGGCCTCGTGGCCACGGCACGCGCCGAGAGCGGCGATCCCTTGGCGGAGTGCCTGATACTCACTCCGGGCGAGCACCCGATGCGGCACGCCGACCGGTTCTCGCCGGGCGAGGGCGACTCGGCCACGCTGATCGTGGTCGACCAGTTCGAGGAGGTGTTCACGCTCTGCCGCGACCAGCGCGAGCGGGGGCGGTTCATCGACCTGCTGCTCAGCGCGCGGCAACCGCAGAGCCGGATGAAGGTGGTGATGGCGGTGCGCGCCGACTTCTACGGGCGCTGCGCCGAGCACCGCGAGCTCACCGAAGCCCTGCGCGAGACCAATCTGCTGGTGGGGCCGATGCACCAGGAAGAGCTCAGGGAAGCGATCGTCCGGCCGGCCATGGCCGAGGGTCTGACGGTGGAGCGGGCGCTGACGGCCGAGATCGTCGCCGACGTCGCCGACGAGCCCGGGGCGCTTCCGCTGATGTCGCACGCGCTGCGGGAGGTCTGGCGCCGCCGTACGGGGAAGATGCTGACCTTGGACGCCTACGAGGCCGTGGGCAGAGTCCAGGGGGCGATCAGTCATACCGCGGAGGAGCTCTATGCCGGCCTGTCGCCGGCACAGGCGAGGATCGCCCGGCGGATCCTGCTCAGGCTGGTCCAGCCGGGTGAGCAGGCCCAGGACACCCGCCGTCCCGCCGCCCGGGCGGAGCTGGACCCCTACGAGGAGGCGGACACCGCGCTGGTCATCGAGCAGCTGGCCAGGGCCAGGCTGCTCACGCTGCACCAGGACACCGTGGAGCTCGCGCACGAGGCCCTGATCGAATCGTGGCCGCGGCTGCGGGGCTGGGTGGACGAAGGACGCGATCGCCTGCGCACCCATCGGCAGCTGACCGACGCGGCCGAAGCATGGGAGGCGCACGGCCGGGATGCCGGGCTCCTCTACCGGGGCGCCCGCCTGGCCGTCGCCGACAAGCTGTTCATCGAGCCGGGGAACCGCGACGACCTCACACCCCTGGAACGGGACTTCGTCGACGCGAGCGCGGCACTGGCCCGGCGCACATCCCGGAGGCAGGTCGCCGTCTCGGCCGTTCTGGTGGTCCTGCTGGTCGCCTCCATGGCCGCGGCGGGAGTCGCCATCCGGCAGGCCGGCGTCGCCGACGACCGGCTGGCGGAGGCGACGGCCCGGCTGGCAGCCAGGCGCGCGGACGCCCTGCGGATGAGCAACCCGAAGCTGGCCCGCCGGTTGAGCGCCGCGGCCTGGCGGCTCGCCCACGTCCCCGAGGCCAGGGCCGCGCTGATCGACTCGATGGCGCTCCCCCTGGTGGACGTCGTCAGCGCCCCGTACAGCACGACGGACCTGGTGGTGCGTGGGCTCAGCGTGGACGGCACCAGGTTGGCCGTCTACCCACCCGGTCCGGAGGAGGGGCCGGGCGTCCTGCGCGTGTTCGACGTGGCCACGATGAAGGAGATCGCCAGCACCATATGGACGGGGCAATCCGCCTCGGAAGTGGTGTGGAGTCCTGACGGCCGTACGCTGGCGGTGGACGACGGAACCAACGCACGGCTGTGGACCGTCGGCACCAGGGGCCTGACGGACCTCGGCGTGGCGATCCCCGGCCTCGACCCTGTGAAGTTCAGCCCGGACGGGCGTCTTCTCATCGGAATCCGCAACTATCGCAGCGAAGCGTGGAGTATCGCGGACCGGACACGCGTGCTCGACGAGCAGGTCAACGCCGTCAGCCCGGGCGGCCGGCTGGCCCTGGTCATCCCGGCGGAAGCCGATGAATGGACGATCACCCCGTCGGCCTCCGGCGGCAGGGCGAGCTCGGGACGGAGGGTGGAGCTCTGGGACCTCGAAAAGCGCAAGCCGCTGCGGGCCCCCTGGCTACCGGCAACCGCCTCGGAAGGCCTGTTCAGTCCGGACGGGAAACACCTGGCCGTCTCGACCAACGACGGTGTCCGGCTGTTCGACATCTCCTCGGGCAAGGAGGTCCTACGCCCGCTGCTTCCGCCTGCGGAGCGTATGGAGTTCACCCCCGACGGCCGGTTCCTGGCCGGGACACGGAGTGAGGGGTGGGTGGGTCTGTGGCGGGTGGACGACGGCGAACTGCTGATGAGCTCCTCGGTCCTCACCGACGATCTTGTGGGAGCCGATCCCCGCATTTCGCCGGATGCCCGGGTCCTCCGGGTGATCGGCCAGTCCGGCACGGTGAACGTCCTGGACATCTCCCCCTACACCCGCCCCGAGGTGCTCGCTCCGGGAGGCGAGCGGCTGTTCAGCCCTGACGGCCGCTTCCTGGTGACGACGAATCGCCGAAAAGGCAGGTCGGAGGTGCGCCTCTGGAATGTCGCCGCGCGCGAACCCGTGAGCGGCCCGCTACCCGTCGATGATCTCCCCGAGGACATCCCTGCAGTGACGGAGTACGATCCGACGTTCAGCCCTGACGGGCGCATGCTTGCGCTCGCCCACCCCGCGTCTCCCGTGGTGACCTTGTGGGATGCCACGAACGGCCGCAACATCGGCGCATTGCGCGTAAGGAAACAGAGAGCCGTCGGAGTCTCGTCCGTGGTCTTCTCCCCCGACGGCAGAACCGTCGCGATCACCTCCCTTAGCACGGCCCCGGACGACAAAGAGGATCCTCACGGCCTGGATTTCGACGACCTGGAACTGTGGGACGTGAGAGCCAGAAGATGGATCCGCACCGTCTCCGGTGCGGGATCGGACATTGTGATCTTCGAGCCGGACGGGCGCCGGTTGTTCGTGGAGGGATCCAACCAGGGGCGGATCCTGGTCGATATCGCCACTGGAGAGATACTCCAGCACCCATCCGACGCCCGCGCCGAGGGAGTGATCCTCTTCTTCGAGAACAAGGCCGCGGTCGGCGACATGAACGGGCGTTTGACGTTCTGGGACAGGGAGTTGCGCAGACCACTGGCCCCGCCGCAGACCGTGTACACGACCTCGATCGCCGGTCTTGAGTCTTACCCGCAGGGCGAACTGCTCGTCACCGTCGCCGGCGAAGGCGAGTCCGGCATCCAGCTATGGGACTGGCGGGGCTATCAGCGGATCGCCTCACCGATCAGCTTCGACACCGAGAACGCACCGACCGTGGCATTCAGCCGGACGGCTCTCCTCATCTCGTCCCCCGATGGGGCCTTACGTGAGATCACCGTCGATCCAGGCACCGCCACCGCCGTGATCTGCCGCCGGGACGGCGGCCTGTCCCCTGCCGAGTGGCGAGAACGCATCCCGGAACTGGCCTATCAGAAGACCTGCACCTGATGGCGCTCCGGCCGGGCGGGCCGGAGCGCCGGAGATGTCAGGACAGGTCGGCCTCGGCGAGGAGGAGGGGGACGGCGGACGGGTCGCGGAGGAGGGCGGCCACCGCGAGGCGGTCGTTCCACTGCCCCGTCGCCCAGGCCAGCCCGCGCGCCAGCCCCTCGACCCCCGTGCAGTGGACCATGCCCTCGAAGAACCGCCACGTGCAGGCCACCCCGTCGACCAGGAGCTTCTCGTGCTCCACGTACGTGGCGGGCGCCGTGGGCAGCAGGGAGCGCACCTCGGGCGGCACCGGCCGGGTCTCGCCCTCGGAGGTGACCTCGCCGGTGGCGAGCTCGCCCGCCAGCGGCAGGTCGAGCAGCTCCGACAGCGCCTCGGCCAGGTCGTACGGGGCCAGCACCAGCGGGCGCTCCACGACGAGCTGGAGCAGGTCGGGCGCCTCCACCACGACGGCGTCGTCGGCCGCGGCCACCACGATGTCGCCGCGCAGCACCGCCCGCACGTGGGAGGGCGGCGCCACCCGCGCCGGGTCGACCGCCGCCAGGGCCATCCACAGCGCCCGGAGCTGGGCCCGATCGACCTCGACGGCCTCGTCGGCCAGCAGGTCGAGCAGCTCCTCCGGACCGCCGTGGGAGGCGAGCAGCTCGGCCAGCGTGGTGCGCACGCCGAGCATGGCCAGCGCGCCCTCGTCGAGCCCGGCCGGAGCGTCGGCGTACAGGCCCTGGAGCAGCGGGTCGGCACCGGGCAGCCGCAGCTCGCGCGGCCGGCGCCCGTCGAGCACCGAGTGGTTGGACAGCCACCACGCCGTGTAGGACGGCACCTCGACGCCCTCGACGCGCAGCGGGTGCAGCGCGGCCCGCAGCGGCGGCCTGGCCAGCAGCGTGAGCGCGGCGGGCCAGTCGGCGACCAGCTCCAGGTCGCGCACCGCCGTGAACTCCGCCACGACGGGCGGCACGTCGAGGTCGGGCAGCAGGTCGATCACGTGGTCGAGCCAGTCGTCCTCGCCGTCGAGGTCGTGGTCGCATTCGTCGTGGTCGAGCAGCACGTCGGAGTCGTGGACCACGGCGAACCCGTCGAGCACTCCGGCGGCGGCCAGCACGCGTGAGCCGTAGGTCTCCTCCAGCTCGGCCGCCGCCACGCCCAGGTGGCCGCCGGGCTCGACGAGCCGGGCCAGCGCGCCGTCGGCCAGCATGAGCTCGCCCGCGGCGTACAGCTCGCCGTCCGTGCCCGGCAGCGCCAGCTCGGCCAGCCACGGGGCCTCACCGGGCGCCAGGCCGGCCGCCTCGACGAGCGACAGCACCGCCCTGGCCACGGGCTCGGGGTCGGGGCTGTCGAGCGACTGGGAGACGGCCTCCTTGGTGAGCGGGTCCTCCAGGACGGTGCGCGGCGTGGCCTCGGCCGCGCCGAGGCGCAGCAGCACCGGGTGAGCGGCCTCGGGATGCACGATGCGCAGCCCGAGCGGCGTGAGGTCCAGCCCCGTCCGCCCGGCCGCGGCTCCGGCGGCGCCTCCGGCTGTGGCGCCGCCTCCGGCTGTGGCGCCGCCTCCGGCCGTGGCGAGGTCGAGGTGGAGGATGAGGGTGCCGCGCGGGCCGCGGACCAGGCGGCCGTCGGCCAGCGGCACGGGCAGCGCGCCGAGCGACTCGGGATCGTCGGCGGGCAGCACGTCGTACAGCGAGCGCCACCACGACGGCTCGCGCCCCTCGACGGCCTCGCCCGACAGCAGGTCGACGACCTCGGCCAGCTCGACCCGGCGCACCCCGAGCGAGGCCATGGCCGGGTGCCGGGCGGGCCAGCCCGCGGGCAGCAGGCCCGGCACGAAGTCGGCGACGGCGGCCAGCAGCTCGCCGGAGCCCGCCACCACGGCCGCCTCGCGGCCCGCGACCACCCAGCCGTCGCCCTGGCGCTCCGGCGCCGGATGCTCGACCCGCCACTCGGCGTCCGGCTCGTACACCTCGGCGTCGGCGAACGACGGCGTCTGCACGGCCGGCGCGGGGGCCGACAGGGCGGGCAGCAGCGGCGTGCCGGGGAGCCTGCGCAGGATGGCGCGCCGGATGCGGGCGTCGAGCTCGCCCTTGCCCATGAGGGCGGGGACGAGGTCGAGCAGCTTCGGCGTGCGCGGCAGCTCCCGCAGCAGCCGGACGTAGGCGTCGGCGGCGCGCTCCACCAGGAAGTCGGTCAGCGGCCCCTTGGCGACGTGGCGCCGGTCGGTGGCCATCGGGAACGACGCGATGAGCAGCGCCGGCAGGTCGAGCGGCTCGTCGCTGGGCGTCGGCGCGTGGACCACGGGAGGCACGGTCGCGGGCAGCCGCGCCGGCTCCCGGCCCCCGGCGTCGCCCTCCACGCCGCCCGCGCCCGCCGACGCGGCACCCGCGCCCACCGACGTGACGGCGCCCGTGCCCGTCACCGGGACGGCCCAGCGGACCGACCAGTACGGCCGGGCGCGCTCCTCGGTGGGGCGGTCGCCGAACAGCTCGGCGACCTGCTCCGGCCCGAACTGGCCCGACTCCGACACCACGTGCCACCCGTCGGCGGCCACCGTGCGGACCTGGCCGTCGAGGTCGATCTCGATGGCCGTCAGCGCGGGCATGCCCAGCGGCAGCGCCGGGCTGGTCTCCTCCAGCATGCGCCGCACCGCCGCGACCGCCGCCTCGTCGCGCAGCGGGAGCCGTACGAGCGTGTCGAAGCTCTCCGGCACCTCCAGCGGGGCGGCGGTGAACGGCAGGCGCAGCAGCGGCACGTGGCCGGAGCGGGAGGCCAGCTCCCCGGCGAGCGCGGGCACCTCGGACACCAGCGCGGCCGTCTCCGTCCGCGACCAGCGGACCGTGCCCGCGTCGCGGGAGCCGACGGACGGCTCGTCGCACACCGACACCACCGCGGCGAACCCGACGCCGAACCGGCCCGCCGTGCCCGCCTCGCCCCGCTTGCCGGACACGCGCAGCGTCGACAGGCTCTCCACGCCGGTGGCGTCGAGCGGCGCACCGGTGTTGGCGGCGGTCAGCACGCCGTCGCGCAGGGTCAGCCGCAGCACCCCGGGCACGCCCGCGCGCAGGGCCGCGTCGGCGGCGTTCTGGGCGAGCTCCACGATCAGCCGGTCGCGGTAGCCGCCGAGGGCGAAGTCCTCCTCGGCGTTGGCGTCCTCGCGGAATCGGGCGGGCGAGGCCGTCCAGGCGGCGAGCACGGCGGCCCGCATCCGGTCGGTGCCGAAGGTGTCGGTCATTGATCACGATCCTGATTGGGAGTAGGGGGCCACCGTAGGTTAGCGGCCCTCGCCGACACTCCCGGCCCCGTCGGCGATCACGGAGTCGCGACCGCCGGACGGGCTCAGGAGTGGCCCAGCTCCTCGGAGGCCAGCTCGTCCACCGACCCCTGCTCGGCCCGGTCCTCCTCGATCAGGTCGTACCCGAGGTCGTCGAGGATCGGGGTGGCCTGCTCGACCGGCGGCGGCATGACCGCCGCCTCGGAGTGGGCGCCGCAGCCGTGGTCGGCGGCCACCACCTTGCCGTCGTCGGGGGCGTACTCATTGGCGCAGACCCCGAACATCTCCCGGAGCCCGCCCGCGAGCAGCCAGTAGAAGCCGCAGGTGGAGCACTGCGCGGGAGCGGCGTGTGCGATCGGAGTGTGCGGCCCGTGCTCGCCCGAGTGCCAGCGTCTGGCAGCCCGGTCCTTGCCGACGGCCGAGAGCACACGTGCCCGGCCCAGGCCGTACTCGAAAACCATCTGGCGGTCTACGTCTTCGTCGGTCTCGGTGAAACCCGGCGCCAGCCGGTCGTCGTCCTCCGGGGTCGGCAGCAGGTCGCCCACGCCGAGGTCGCCGGGGCGCAGGCGCTCGCTCCACGGCAGCCACTCGGGCGCGAGCAGGGCGCCCGAGCCGGGCAGCAGGACCGCCTCGCTGACCGTGACCTTCTTCGCGCGGGAGGCGCGGGTGACCGTGACCGCCCAGCGCCAGCCGCGGTAGGCCCGGTCGAGGCAGGCGAAGTAGTGAGTGACGACACGGTCGCCCTCGGCCTCGTGGCCGAGGTGCTCGCCGGGCTCGCCCGGCCGCGCGAGCTCCTCCGCGGCGGCGCGCGCCAGGTCGACCGCGGCGACGCAGGCCTGGTCGGGGGCGGAGACGCGGGTCCGGGTCCGGCTCATCGGACCGCCTCCGCCGAAAGGTGCTGTTCGCTCACACTTCATTCTCACCCATGACCGGACCTGAAGGTGCCGACTGTGCCGATCTCTCCGCACGCTCCCGCCACGGGAAAGGCGAATCCGGTCCCTATTCGTCCCTAGTGCGAAATTCCGCAAAAGATGTCGATAGCGGGCGAAGACCCCGCGAAGGGCCAACGGTGAACCGTGATCGCCCGGCAGCGGGCGTCCATCGGGTAAGACTGGTAACCGTGGAGGGTGGGTGGGACAGGGCGCGGCGGGTCTCGCGGCGCGTCGGCCGCGGGATGGCCGGCGCCGGCCGCGCGACCGTACGCGCCGGGCGGGCCACCGCCTCCGGCACCGGCAGGGCCGCCAGGGCGACCGGCCGCGGCGTCAGGCTCGCGGGCCTGACCACCGTCGGCGGTGTGCGCGGGGCCGGGCGCGCCACCCGCCGCCTCACCCACGCGGGCGGGGCCGGCCGCACGGGGCTCGGCCGCCTGATCGAGCTGACCGCGGGCCACAGCGCGGGCGACGCGCTGGTCACGGTGGCGCTGGCCAGCACGGTGTTCTTCGGGGTGCCGGTCGGCGAGGCGCGGGGGCCCGTGGCGCTGTACCTGGTCATCACGATGCTGCCGTTCGCGCTGCTCGCGCCGTTCGTCGGGCCCATCCTCGACCGCTTCCGGTCGGGCCGGCGTTACGTCATGGCCGGCACGCTGTTCGGGCGCGGCCTGCTGTGCTTCGCGATGGCCGCCGCCGTGGGGCCGGGCGACGTGGTGACGCTGTTCGGCGGGGCGCTCGGGGTGCTCGTGCTGTCCAAGGCGTACAACGTGTCACGCGCGGCGATCATGCCGAGTGTGCTGCCCGCCGACATCACGCTGGTGTCGGCCAACGCCCGGGTCGCGCTGTTCTCACTGGTCTCGGCGGGCGCGCTGGTGCCCGTCGGGGCGGGCCTGTCCGCCTGGCTGGGCAGCGCCGCGGTGCTGCGCGTCGCCATGGTGGTGTTCCTCCTCGCGGGGGTCTCGGCGGTACGGCTGCCACGGCACGTCGACTCGCCCGACCTGGAGGAGGTGGAGGAGGAGGGCGGCGGGCAGGGCCGCGCGCCGAAGTGGCGCACGCTGCTCCAGGTGGGCCCGGCCGTGGCCGAGTCGGTCTGGGCGAACGTGGCGATCCGGCTGTTCTCCGGCTTCCTGCTGTTCTTCCTGCTCTTCCTCGTGCAGGACGGCGGCGTGCCGTGGCTGGGCGGGCGGGACCCGTTCTTCGACGTGCCGAAGACGATCGCGCTGCTCGCGGCGGCGGCCGGGCTCGGCGGCCTGCTCGGCGCGGTCGCCGCCAACTGGGCGCGACGGCACTCGCCCCAGGTGATCGTGCTCATCACGCTGGCCGTCACCAGCGTCACCACGATCGTGAGCGCCGTCCTGTTCGGCCTGTGGACCGCCGTGGCGATCTCGCTGGTCACGGCGTTCGCGCAGGAGCTGGGCAAGCTGGCCCTCGACGCGATCGTGCAGCGGGAGATCGGCGAGGAGGTGCGCTCGTCGACGTTCGGGGTGGTCGAGGCGCTGCTTCAGCTCGCGTGGGTGTTCGGCGGCCTGGTCGGGCTGCTGCTCTCCCTGACGGAGAGCAGCGTGGCGGGGCTCGCGACGCTGGGCGCCGTGCTGACCGTCACACTGGGCTGGCTGGCCGTACGACGGGGCCGCCGGCTACGGACGGTGGACGAACGGATCAGCGCCGAGACGGGCGGCGGGACCGACCCGCGGACGGACGAACAGCCCGGCGCCGAGCCGGCCCAGCCTCATCGGCGGCCCGGTCGCTCCGGGCACGCCGATCTGGACACCACCCTGGAGCGGACCAAGCCCCTGACCAACCCCAACGCCTGACGGGGCCCCGACGCCTGACGCGGCCCCCACGCCTGACGCTGCTCAGTCGTCGAGGTCGTCGGCCACCGCCCGCAGCACCTGCGCGAGCTTCTTGGCGTGGGCCGCGTCGGGGTGCTTGCCCCGCTGGTACGAGGTCGAGACGCCGTCGAGCAGCTTGATCAGGTCCTCGACGATGACGACCATCTCGTCCGGCTTCTTCCGCTTGCCCTTGGGCTTGGCCTTGGCGAGGGTGGGCGGCTGTTCGAGGATCCTGACCGAGAGCGCCTGTTGGCCGCGCCGCCCCTCCGCCACGCCGAACTCCACCTTCTGGCCGGGCTTGAGCGGCCCGGCGCCGGCGGGCAGTGCGGAGGAATGCACGAACACCTCACCGCCGTCGTCACGGGTGAGGAAGCCGAACCCCTTGTCGGCGTCGTACCACTTGACCTTGCCACTCGGCACAGGAGGGACCTCGTTCGAGCTGTCGTAAAGGATGAATGGATGTAGGTTATGCCCCCGAGCGCGCCTGGGCGACCGGGTAATTCACGGAGCAATTACACGAGTTCGTCCTGGGGGCGCCAGCCCGCGAACCAGGCGGCGAATTCGGTCAGGTCTCCCAGCGCCACATCGGCTCCGTGATCACGCAGCTCCTCCACCGTGTAGGGGCCCGTCGCGACCGTCACGCTGACGGCCCCGCCCGCCCGCGCGGCCTCGATGTCGGCGACATGGTCACCAACATAGGCGGCGGCGCCGAAGCGCGCGAGAGCCGTTCCCTTGGCGGCCCCGAACACCGACCCCACGACCTCGTCCACCTCGAACCCGAGCGAGGTGACCGTGCGCACCGCGTCATGGACGTTCTTGCCGGTCACGACGATGACCCGGCCCCCGCGGGCCCGCACGGCCTCGATCGCCTCCGCCGCCCCGTCCATGGTGGTCGTCATGGGCACGGCCACCTCCGGATAGATCTCCCGGAACAGCGTCGCCACGGCCGGGATCTCCTCCGCCGGGAACCAGTTCGCCAGCTCCGTCTCCAGGGGCGGCCCGAGCCGGGTGACGATGGCGTCACTGTCGATCGGCACGCCCAGCCGCGCCGACACCTCGTCGTAGACGGCCGCGATACCGGAACGCGTATCCGCCAATGTCAGATCCAGATCGAAACCCACCGAAGTCATCACACGCTGCAGGATGCCAAACGCCGCAGAGTTCCCCACAACCGCCCTTGTTGTGCGACGGTGGGGAATGGGCGGAAACGCCATTGTCTTATCGGAGCGACGACCGCTTACGCGCGCCCGGGGAGGCCGCTGTCCGGACCGGACCGGACGCGACCGGCCGTGATGACCGCACTCCTCACCGCGACTACGCTCCTTACCGCGACTACGCTCCTCACCGGAGGTGTCACCGAGGACATGACCAGATCGCCAGCCGCCTCGGCCGGGAGCGGGCCCGCCAGGACCGGGACGCGCCCCGCCGTGAGCACGCGCGAGCGGATCATCGACGAGGCCCTGCGCCTGTTCGCCGAGCGCGGCTACGCCGCGACGTCGGTGGCCGAGATCGAGGCCGCCTCGGGGCTCTCCCCCGGCGCGGGCGGGCTGTACCGCCACTTCAGGTCCAAGTACGAGGTGCTCGCCGCGGCGATCAACGAGCACGCCGCGCGCACCCGCACCCAGGTGGCCGAGAGCCTGGCGGTGCTGGGCGACATGGAGGGGTCCGTCGACCTGGAGGCACGGCTGTCGCGGCTGTGCCGCGCCGGGCTGGCCAAGGTGCGCGAGGAGTCGGAGCTGACCCGGGTCTTCTTCCGCGACCTCAGCCAGTTCCCCGAGCTGGTGGCGGTCGTGCGTGAGGGGCTGCTGCAGCCGATGTTCGACGCCATCACCACGTGGTTCCGCACGCAACCGGAGTACGGCGAGGCGGACGTCGACTGGAGCGGCGTCGCGGCCGTGCTCGGCGGCGCCGTGGTCCACTACCGGATGTTCCAGGAGACGGTGGGCGACGCGCCGGGTCACACCGACAAGGACCAGTTCGTCGCGGCCTGGGTGTGCCTGGCCATGGGCCTCGTGCCAGGTCCCGCGATCCGCCGCTGAGCGTCCGCGCGGCCCCGGCACCCCGATCAGGGGGACATACCATGGCATCGATGGAGTTCACGGAGTGGATCAGGGGCCGCAGCGACGAGCAGCTGCGGGCGCTCGTGTCCGCGCGCCCCGAGCTGATCACTCCCGTCCCCGCCCATCTGGAGGGCCTCGCCGCGCGGGCCGGCAGCCCCTCGGCCATCGGCAGGGCCCTCGACCGCCTCGACCGCTTCACCCTGGCCGTCGTCGAGACGCTGGCCGTACAGGACGGGCCGGTGCCGAAGGAGGCGCTGCGCGACCTGCTCGGCCGCGCGCTGGCCGCCGGCAAGCCCGAGCCGGCGCTGAGCGCCGCGCTCGACCGGCTGCGCGACCTCGCCCTCGTGTACGGCACCGACGGCGCTCTCGACCTGGCCCCCGGCGTGCGCAAGGCGCTCGACGACCCGGCCGGCCTGGGGCCGCCCGTCGCCGAGGTCTTCCGGCACCACCCACCCGAGCAGCTCGGCGAGCTGGCCGACGACATCGCCCCCGGCACCACCGGCACGGGCAAGGACCGGCTGGCCGTGGCGCTCGCCGAGCCGGGCAAGCTCGTCGAGGAGGTCTCCGGCGAGGCCCGTGCGGCGCTCGACCAGCTCGCCTGGGGCCCGGCGACGGGACGGGTGCCCAACGCCCGCCGCGAGGTGCGCGTCGAGTCGGCCCGCTCCCCCATCGAGGAGCTGCTGGCCCGCGGGCTGCTGGCCGCCACCGGCGAGGAGAGCGTGACGCTGCCCCGCGAGGTGGGCCTGCACCTGCGCGGCGGCCGGATCCACCGCGACCTGCTCGCCACGCCCCCCGCCCTGGAGGGGACGGCACGCGACCAGGAGCTGGCCGACCGCACCGCGGCCGGGCAGGCGTTCACGTTCGTCCGGGTGGTCGAGGAGCTGTGCGAGCGCTGGAGCGTCGCGCCGCCCGGCGTGCTGCGCACCGGCGGGCTCGGCGTCCGCGACATGAAACGCGCCGCGACGGAGCTGGACGTGCCCGAGTGGACGGCGGCGCTGGCCGTGGAGGTCGCGCACGCGGCGGGGCTCGTCGCCACCGGCGGCGGCGTGGACGGCGAATGGCTGCCGACCACCGGCTACGACCTGTGGCGGGTGCGGCCGACGGCCGACCGGTGGGTGACGCTCGCGCTCACGTGGCTGCACATGGACCGCCTGCCCGGCCTGGTCGGGGAGCGCGACGAGCGGGACCGGCCGCTCAACGCCCTCCATCCCGACCTGCGCAGGACGGCCGCGCCGGTGGTGCGGGCGGCGGCGCTCGGCGTGCTCGCCACGGCGCCCGGCCTGGCCCCCACGCGGGAGTCGGTGCTCGACCGGCTGGCCTGGGAGCAGCCGCGCCGCCGGGGGCCGCTGCGGGAGCAGCTCGTCGAGTTCGCGCTGCGCGAGGCCGAGCAGATCGGTGTGACCGGTCTCGGCGTGCTGTCCGCCCACGGGCGCGCCCTGCTGTCCGCCTCGCCGAAGGGCGCCACGGCGGACAAGACAGTGGACAAGACGGCGGACAAGACGGGGGCCAGGAAGGCCGCCAAGGCGGCTGCCGATCCGGCCGCCGTGCTCGCGCCGCTGCTGCCCGAGCCGGTGGACCACGTCCTCCTCCAGGCCGACCTCACCGCCGTCGCGCCCGGCCCGCTGACCAGCGAGCTCAACCGCTGGATGACGCTCGCCGCCGATGTCGAGTCCAAGGGCGGCGCGACCGTCTACCGGTTCAGCGACGCCTCCGTCCGGCGCGCGCTGGACGCCGGGCAGGGCGCCGACGAGCTGCTGGCCGCCCTGGAGCGCCACTCCGCCACTCCGGTGCCGCAGGCGCTGTCGTACCTGGTCGCCGACGTGGCGCGGCGCCACGGCCGCATCCGGGTGGGCACGGCCGGCGCGTACGTCCGGTGCGACGACCCGGCCCTGCTCGATCAGATCACCGCCGACCGCCGCTCCGCGTCGCTGCGGCTGCGCCGGCTCGCGCCGACGGTCATCGCCTCGCGCACCTCCCGGGCCGCGCTGGTCGACTCCCTGCGCGCCATGGGGTACGCGCCCGTCGCCGAGTCGCTGGACGGCGACGTCATCGTCTCCCGGCTCGACGGCCGGCGCAGCGAGGGCCCGGCCCAGGCCCGGCCCGTGCCGGTCGCCAACGGCCTCGACCCCGAGGTGGCCGGGGCGGCCGTCCGCGCGCTGCGGGCCGGCGACGCCGCGCACCTGTCCCGCCGCGAGCCGGTCGCCGCGCCGGGCGGCACGGTCCCGCGCGGCCCGGCGACGACCACCATCACCGCCCTCCAGGACGCCATCAAGCAGGGAGTCCGCGTATGGATCGGTTACCTCGACTCGCAGGGCAACGCCACGTCCCGCATTCTCGAACCCGCCCGGATGGAGGGCGGCTACCTGACGGCGTACGACGAGACCAGGGCGGCCGTGCACCGCTTCGCCCTGCACCGCATCACCGGAGTCGCCGGACTGTCCTGACAACCCTTGACTCGGGGACGATGATCGCGCGAGGTTGGAGACCGTGAGTATGCGAAAGACCGCGCCCCGGCCGGGCGAGGCGAGGAGGCGCCGTGGGTGAGCTGACACTGGGCCGGCTGGCCGAGGAGGCATGGAACAGGTTCGACGACCACGACGCGGTGTTCTACGACGGCGTCTGGCACCGCGGTCACGCGCTGGCCGAGCGGGCGCGGCGGGTCTGCGGCGGGTTCGTCGAGGCGGGGATCAGGCCGGGCGACCGGGTCGCCGTGATGATGGCCAACTCGCCGGACGTGGCGGTGATCTACCAGGCGCTGTGGGCGGCGGGCGCCGTCGTGACGCCGGTGGTGTCGCTGGTGGGCGCCGCCGAGCTGCGGCACATCCTGACCGACAGCGGCGCCTCCGCCATCGTGACCTCCCCCGAGCTGCTGGCCACCGTGGAGGAGGCCGGCGTCGGCGTCCGCACGTTCGTCGACACCGCCGAGCTGCGGGAGGCGGACGAGCACGGGCCGGTGCCGCGCGAGCCCGGCGACCTGGCCGCGCTCATGTACACGGGCGGCACCACCGGCAGGGCCAAGGGCGTCATGCTCAGCCATCGCGGCCTCTGGCAGGTGGCCAGGGACGCCTTCGAGATGTCCCACCAGGAGGGCCTGGACCGGGCCATCGTGCCGGTGCCGCTCTCCCACGCGTACGGATTGATCGTCACGGTCGCCTGGATGCACGCGACGACGCCGCAGCAGGCGGTGCTGATGCGCTGGTTCGACCCCAAGGTGTTCCTGTCACTGGCCGCCGAGCAGCGCGTCCAGTACGGCACGGTCGTGCCCGCGATGCTGCACCTGCTGCTGGCCGAGCCGCTGGAGTCGCATCCGCTGCCCGACCTCAAGTTCCTCACGTGCGGGGCGGCCCCGCTGGGGCGCGAGGCGCTGGCGGAGTTCGAGCGCCGGATGCCGGGCACCCAGATCCTGGAGGGCTACGGGCTGACCGAGACCAGCGCGGTCACCACGTTCAACCCGCCGGGCCGGCGGCGGGCGGGCAGCGTCGGCCTGCCGCTGGCCGGCTACGAGATCGCGATCCGCGACTCCTCCGGCGAGGAGGTCGAGTGCGGCGACGTGGGCGAGATCTGCGTGCGCGGCGAGTCGCTGATGCTGGGCTACTGGGGAGAGCTCGCGCACGATCCGGACGGCACCGCGCTGGCCGATGGGGAGCTGCGCACGGGCGACATCGGCTGCGTCGACGACGACGGCTACCTCTACGTCGTGGACCGGAAGAAGGATTTGATCATCCGGGGCGGGTTCAACGTCTTCCCGCGGGACGTGGAGGCCGCGCTGAACGAGCATCCCGAGGTGGTCATGTGCGGCGTGGTCGGCCGCCCGGACCCGCGCGTGGGCGAGGAGGTCGTGGCGTTCGTGCAGCTCATGACGGACGCCACGGTGACGGCCGCCGAGCTGATCGCATGGGCGCGGCAGCGGGTCGGGCGGGTCAAGTACCCGCGCGAGGTCGTCTTCGTGGACTCGGTCCCGGTGACGAGCGTGCTCAAGCTGGACCGCAAGGCCCTGCGCGCCCGCCTTCCCTGATCGCGTCCCCGGTGGTCTGACCGACATGTCGTGATAGATGTTGACCTCCTAGGAGGTGAACATGAGCCACCCGAGCCCGCCGGGCGACCGGCCGTACGAGCAGCACCCGCCGTACGAGCAGCACGAGCAGCACCCGCCGTACGAGCCGTACGGCGGCCCCTACGGACAGCGGCCCCCGCCCGGCTACGGCCCAGGCCCGTACTACGGCCCCCCGCCGCCCCGGGGCGGCGGGGTGAACGCCGCCGCCCTCGTCGCGCTCATCCTGAACCTGCTGTCGATCGTCTCCTGCTGCAACATCCTCGCCATCCCCGGCTCGATCCTGGCCGGGCTCGCGCTGCGCGCCGACACCCCGCCGGACCGTGCCCGCGGCATGCTCGCGTGGAGCTGGACCCTGTTCGGTCTCGGCTTCGTGCTCGCCGTCGGCGTGTTCGTCCTCCTCGGTGTCAACGGCTACCTGGACGACTGACCGGCGGTTTTCGCCGTTCGGGGACTGTTCCGGGCTCCGGATGTGTTGGATAGGCGTCAACCGGAGGAAGGATGTCCGTGAACGACGGCCCGCTCATCGTCCAGTCGGACAAGACTCTGCTGCTCGAAGTCGACCATGCCAAGGCCGACGAGTGCCGCAAGGCCATCGCGCCGTTCGCCGAGCTCGAACGCGCGCCCGAACACGTGCACACCTACCGCGTCACCCCGCTCGCGCTGTGGAACGCCCGAGCCGCGGGCCACGACGCCGAGCAGGTGATCGACGCCCTCATCAGCCACAGCCGCTACCCCGTCCCCCACGCGCTGCTGGTCGACGTCGCGGAGACCATGGCCAGGTACGGCCGGCTCCGCCTGGAGAAGGACCCGGTCCACGGCCTGGTCCTGACCTCCAGCGACCGGGCCGTGCTGGAGGAGGTGCTGCGCTCCAAGAAGATCCAGCCGATGCTGGGCGAGCGGCTCGGCGCCGACTCGGTGGCCGTCCATCCGAGCGACCGCGGCAACGTCAAGCAGGCGCTGCTCAAGCTCGGCTGGCCGGCCGAGGATCTGGCCGGCTACGTGGACGGCGAGGCCCACCCGATCGACCTGGCTCAGGACGGCTGGAACCTGCGGCCCTACCAGCAGGAGGCGGCCGACGCGTTCTGGCACGGCGGCTCCGGCGTGGTGGTGCTGCCCTGCGGCGCCGGCAAGACGATCGTCGGCGCGGCGGCCATGGCCCACGCCCGCGCCACGACGCTGATCCTGGTCACCAACACGGTGAGCGCCCACCAGTGGAAGCAGGAGCTGATCAAGCGGACCTCGCTCACCGAGGACGAGATCGGCGAGTACTCCGGCTCGAAGAAGGAGATCCGGCCGGTCACCATCGCCACCTACCAGGTGATGACGACCCGCCGGAAGGGCGTCTACAGCCACCTGGAGCTGTTCGACGCGCGCGACTGGGGCCTGATCGTCTACGACGAGGTCCACCTGCTGCCCGCGCCGATCTTCCGGATGACCGCCGACCTTCAGGCCCGCCGCCGCATCGGCCTGACCGCGACGCTCGTGCGCGAGGACGGCCGCGAGGGCGACGTCTTCTCCCTGATCGGGCCGAAGCGCTACGACGCGCCGTGGAAGGAGATGGAGAACCAGGGCTGGATCGCCCCGGCCGACTGCGTCGAGGTGCGGGTGACGCTCTCCGACGAGGAGCGGCTGGCGTACGCGATGGCCGAGTCGGAGGAGCGCTACCGCTTCTGCGCCACCACGCCGTCCAAGACGCGGGTCACCGAGGCGCTGGTCCGCCGTCACCTGGGCGAGCAGGTGCTGGTCATCGGCCAGTACATCGACCAGCTCGACGAGCTGGGCGAGCACCTCAACGCGCCGGTCATCAAGGGCGAGACCAGGATCAAGGAGCGCGAGCGCCTCTACCAGGCGTTCCGTGACAAGGAGATCCAGGTGCTGGTGGTGTCCAAGGTGGCCAACTTCTCGATCGACCTGCCGGAGGCGGCGGTGGCGATCCAGGTGTCAGGCACGTTCGGCTCGCGCCAGGAGGAGGCGCAGCGGCTCGGCCGGGTGCTGCGGCCCAAGGCCGACGGCGGCGGGGCGCGGTTCTACACGGTGGTCAGCCGCGACACGGTCGACCAGGAGTTCGCGGCGCACCGCCAGAGGTTCCTGGCCGAGCAGGGGTACGCGTACCAGATCATCGACGCGGACGACGTGCTGGGCGGGGTGTGAGGCTCATGGGCCTCAATGGCCTCACGGGCCTCACCGGCTGATGACCCGGCCGCTGCGCGGCCGGGCACCGGTGTCCGTCACGTCCACGAGACTCCGCGGGCCGTCGACAATCGAACCACCCCCCTCTGCGTGCGATCCGCCGCCGTAGCCGAACCGCTGGCGACATACCCCCATGATCGGGCAAACCCACCTGATATGCCCCAATTTCTTAGTTTTGCCAGCCTTCTTCCAGGTTGATTACCCGGCCAGCATGCCGCCCAGGAACAGCACTCCCTCGGCGGCGATCCAGGCCGCCACACCCGCCCCCATGAGCCAGGTGAACGCGCGCGAATCACGCCTGGTCGTCGGGATCAGCCACGCCCCGGCCGTGCAGCACGCCGCCAGGACCGCGAACAGTCCCGACACCGTCGAGACCGCGTCCAGCCGCTGCGTGCAGACCTCGGACCGGCCGCCCGAGCAGAACGCCTCCGTGCCCCAACCGGCGAACACCGACAATCCCCACAACGCGGCCAGCAGGAAGCTGGCGATGGTCGGGATGATCGGCGAGAAGCGAAGCTGAACGCGTCCCACGCCCTGTGCCTACCCCGGGTAAATCCATTGGAAGCATGCCGGAGCCCCCACTAAACTGTCCGGCTCGCTACCTTGCATGACCACCACCACCGCCGACGCTCCTCAGGGAGGCGCTTCCGCATGCCCGCACACCAGCTGGCCCCCGACATACCCGACGCCCCCGCCGACGTGCTCGCCGCCGAGCAGGCCCACCTGGCCGAGTCGCGGACGGCGCTGCGCGCGATGCGCACCCATGCCCAGTCCCTGTCGGCCGACGCGGCCGGCGACTGGGTCTCCCAGCAGGTCCTCCAGGGCCTGCTCGACCAGCGGGTGGCCGCCCTGGCCGACCACCCCGACACTCCGCTGTTCTTCGGCCGCCTCGACCGCGCCGGCGACGACGACCTGCCCTCCACCATCTACGTCGGCCGCCGCCACGTCCACGACGGCACGAGCCGCCCCCTCGTCATCGACTGGCGGGCGCCGGTGTCCCGCGCGTTCTACCAGGCCAGTCCCGCCGAGCCCATGGGCGTCGTACGGCGGCGCCGCTTCGGCTATCACGGCGGCGCGCTCACCGCGTACGAGGACGAGCCGCTGGCCGAGGGCGGTGAGATCGGGCCGTCCCGGATCCTCACCGACGAGATCGAGCGCCCGCGCACCGGCCCGATGCGTGACATCGTCGCCACGATCCAGCCCGACCAGGACGAGATCGTCCGCTCCACGCTGGCCCAGACCGTGTGCGTCCAGGGGGCGCCCGGCACCGGGAAGACGGCCGTGGGCCTGCACCGGGCCGCCTACCTGCTGTTCACCCACCGCGAGCGGCTGGCCCGGTCCGGCGTGATGATCGTCGGGCCGAACCGGGCGTTCCTGTCCTACATCTCCTCCGTGCTGCCCGCGCTCGGCGAGGTCAAGGTGGACCAGACGACGGTCGCCGGGCTGCTCGGCGAGCACGCCACCCCCGAGGACCCCGAGGTGGCGGCGCTCAAGGGCGACGCGCGCATGGCCAAGGTCCTCCACCGCGCCCTGTGGCTGCACGTCGTCAAGCCCGAGGAGGGCGTGGTCTTCACCAAGGGCGCCTACCGCTTCCGGGTGGCCGACCACGAGGTCCGCGAGATCGTCGCCTCCCTGCGCGGCACGACCCGCTACGCGCCCGGCCGGGCCGCGCTGGCGCAGCGCCTCGCGCACCAGGTGCTGGTCCGCATGGAGCAGCGGGGCGAGTCGCCCGACGACCGGGTGCAGGACGCCGTGGCGCGCTCCAAGCCGGTGCGGCAGCTCGTCGACGCGGTCTGGCCCAAGCTGACGCCCGAGCAGGTGCTCTTCCGGCTGCTGTCCGACCCGGAGTTCCTGGCCCGCGCCGCCAAGGCCGACCTGTCGCCCGAGGAGCAGCAGCGGCTGCTCTGGCCCAAGCCGTACCGGGGATGGAAGTCGGCGAAGTGGTCGGCGGCCGACGCCGCGCTGCTCGACGAGCTCGCCGACCTCATGGAGCGCACGCCGTCGCTCGGCCACCTGGTCGTGGACGAGGCCCAGGACCTGTCGGAGATGCAGCTGCGCGCGCTCGGCCGCCGCTGCCGCAACGGCTCGGCCACCGTCCTCGGCGACCTGGCCCAGGGCACCACGCCCTGGTCGGCCACCACGTGGGAGGCCGTGCTGGCACACCTCGGGCAGGAGGGCGAGGTCACGGAGCTGACCCTCGGCTTCCGCGTGCCTCGCGAGGTGCTCGACTACGCCGCCCGCCTGCTGCCCTCCATCGCGCCCGGCCTGGCCGTGCCCCGCTCGCTGCGTCCCGGCGCGGGCTCCCTGAGCGTACGGCAGGGCGGCGACCTGGTCACGGCCGTCCGTGACGCGCTCGGCCGCGAGGGGTCGATCGGCCTCATCGCGCCCGACGCCCTGGTGGCCGAGGTGGCGGGAGCGCTGGCGGAAGCCGGCCTCGCCCACGCCGTCCTCGGGCCCGACTCGACCGAGGAGCACCGGCTGCTGGTGGTGCCCGCGACGCTGGCCAAGGGTCTGGAGTACGACCACGTGATCGTGGTGGAGCCGGCCGACATCGTGGAGGCGGAGCCACGGGGGCTGGCACGGCTGTACGTGGTGCTGACCCGCGCGGTCACCTCGTTGACGGTCGTCCACAGCAAACCGCTGCCGGCGCAGCTCACGGCCTGACGCCGGCCCCGCCCGGGTCGTCGCCGACCGAGTCGGCCCTGATCGGGTCGTTCCCGATCGGGTCGTTCCCGATCGAGCGGAGCAGCCGGTCGGGGACGACGAGGTCCGCGCGGTCCCGGGTGGTGGCGATCAGATCGGCGTTGCGCTGGTCGGTCCCCATCACCCAGGCCACGGCCGCCTCCGGCTCCTTGCCGAACCGCGTGTGGCGGGAGACGAGCCGGCGCACCCGCTCCGTGGAGTCGAGCGCGCAGTACCACACCTCGTCCAGACCGGGCCGCACCCGCGCCCAGTCGCCCTCGTCGAGCAGCAGGTAGTTGCCCTCGGTGATGACGAGCCGGGCGGCCCGGGGCACGGGGATGCTGCCCGCGACCGGCTGCTCCAGGTCCCGCTCGAACGCGGGCGCGTAGACCACATCGTCCTCGTCCTCGCGCAGCCGGCGCAGCAGCGCCGCGTAGCCGGCCGCGTCGAACGTGTCGGGAGCGCCCTTGCGGTCGCGCCGCCCGAGCCGGTCGAGCTCCACGTCGGCCAGGTGGAAGCCGTCCATCGGCACGTGCGCCACCCACTCGGGCGGCCGGCCGGCGGGCGGGGTCTGCCGCAGCGCGCTCACCAGGTGCTCGGCGAGCGTCGACTTGCCCGCTCCGGGCCCGCCGGTGATGCCGAGCAGCGCGCGTCCGCCGCCCCGGACCAGGGAGCGGGCCCGGTCCGCCAGGTCGTCGAGGGTCATCGGGCGCGGCTCGCGTGGAGCTGGCCGCCGATGAACGCGCGGGCGTGGCGGGCCAGGTCCTCCCCGTCCGTCCACAGGTTGCGCCAGATGGCCAGGTCGTTGGACAGGCCGCGCATCACGACCGCCGAGGAGAACGACTCGAACGTGATCGGCCCCTGGTAGCCGATGTCGCCCAGCGCGTGGAAGAACGCGGTGAAGTCGATGTGCCCGGACCCGAGGTAGCCGCGATGGTTCTCACCCACATGGACGTAACCTAGCCGGTCCCCGACCTCGTGGACGGGCCGGACGAGATCCTCCTCCTCGATGTTCATGTGGTACGTGTCGAGGTGGATGAGCACGTTGTCCTCGCCGATGTCGTCGGCCAGGCGGAGCGCGTCGCGGGCGGTGTTGACCACGTTGGTCTCGTACCGGTTGCAGATCTCCAGACCGAGCGTCATGCCCTCCTCGGCGGCCTCCTGGGCCAGGCGGCGCAGCACCGACACCACGTTGCGGCGGCCCGCCTCGGTCAGCGGGTGGCCGTACTTGCCCAGCGCGCTGTAGAGGGCGCCGGTGAAGTGCGTGCCTCCGAGGCCGCGCGTGACGGCGAGGGAGTCGTGCAGCAGCTTCTCGCCGCGTTCGACCACGGCGAGGTCGTCGCTGGAGACGTCGGCGTCGAAGGCGAGGCCGCGCGAGCAGGCCACGCCCAGGCCGGCGGAGCGCAGCGACTCGCGCGCCGCCGCGACGTCGAGGTTCGCCGAGTCGTGCAGGGAGATCTCCAGCAGGTCGAACCCGGCGGCCTTCGTCTTGCCGATGGCGAGGTCCAGCGAGGCTGGACTCGTGTCGCCGACCCATACCAGGGCGTGAACGCCGATCGGGTTGGCCGGGTTGTCGGTGGCCATCGGAGCATGCCTTCTTTCGTTCGGTGGATGTTCTCAGGAGCCGATCGCGCCGGTGACCAGGCCGACGATCTCCTCGCCGGTGGTCTCGGCGGTGCGCCGCCCGCCCACGCAGCGGCCGGCGCGCATGACCCACACCTGCTCGCTGAGCCGCATGACCTGGGCGAAGTTGTGGCTGATGATCAGTACGGCGTGTCCCTCGTCGCGAAGCCGGAAGACGAGCTCCTCGACGCGGGCCGTCTCCTGGACGCCGAGCGCCGCCGTGGGCTCGTCCATGATGACGAGCTTGGAGCTGAAGCCGGCGGCCCGGCAGATGGCGACGGCCTGGCGCTGCCCGCCGGACAGCCGCCGGACGCGCGACCCGACGGCCGGCACGTTGACGGCGAGCGCCGAGACCATCTCGCGGGCCCGGGACTGCATGGCCCGCCGGTCGAGCACGGCGACGGGGCCGAGTTTGCGGACGAGCTCGCGGTTGAGGAACAGGTTCTGCCACACCGTGAGGTCCTCGACGAGGGCCAGGTTCTGGTGGACGGTCTCGATCCCCGCCTCGCGGGCGTCCTCCGGCGAGTGGAAGTCCGTCAGGCGGTCGTCGAAGGCGATGCTTCCGCTGTCCGGCCGGTGGATGCCGGAGATGCAGCGGACCAGCGTCGACTTGCCCGCGCCGTTGTCGCCGACGAGCGCGGTGATCTCGCCGGGCCGCAGCGTGAGCGAGACGTCGACGAGGGCTCGGACGTTGCCGAAGGACAGGGACACGTCCTCGCAGGACAGGAGCACGCCGGGCTGGGGCCGGCCGTTCTGCTGCTGGTCGGTCATTTTTGGAACCTCATGAGGAGCGCGGCCAGCACCACGACGATGCCGACGGCGAGCGGCTGGTAGAACTGCGAGACGCCGAGCAGGGTGAGCCCGTTGACCAGGGCGATCAGCAGCAGGGCGCCGAAGATCGGCCCGATGATGGTGCCCCGGCCGCCGAAGAGGCTGACCCCGCCGAGCACCACCGCGGCCACCGAGTTGAGCAGGAAGGCCGTGTTGGCGGCGGGCTCGGCCGCGCCGATCCGGCCGACCAGCAGGATCGCGCCCAGCCCGGCGAGCAGGCCGCTGATCAGGTAGACGGCGATCTTGATGCGGGCGGTGCTGATGCCCATGGCCGTCGCCGACTCGGGCGAGCCGCCGGTGGCGAGCAGGTGGGTGCCGAAGCGGGTGTGGAAGAGCGCCACGTGCGCCACCACGGCGACCACCAGCGCGATGACGAACGACCAGCCGAAGATCCCGATGCCGCTCGTGGACAGGCGCAGGAGCAGCGGGTCGATGACGGTGACCGGCTTGCCGTCGGACAGGATCAGGGCGAGCCCGGAGGCCGCCGACAGCATGCCGAGGGTCACGATGAAGTCCGCGATCTTCCCCCAGGCGACGATGATCCCGTTGACGGCGCCGGCCACCGCCGCGGCGACCACGGCCAGCAGCGACGCCATCCCGATCCCCAGCCCGGCCGCGTACGCCTGGCCGAAGACGACCGCGCCGAGCGTCATCACGGAGGCGATCGACAGGTCGATGCCCGCGGTGGCGATCACGAACGTCTGCCCCACCGCCAGGATGATGAGGATGGCCGCGGCCACGAGCATCGAGGCGATGTTGCCGGGGCTGAGGAACGTCGGGTTGAGCGCCTGAAAGACGATCACCAGGACGATCAGCCCGACCAGGGCGGCCCATTCCGCCCAGAACCCGGCGTCCTTCAGCCGGTGCGACCAGCTCTGTCCTTCACCGGCCCTCAGCGTGGTGGTGTTGGTCATGAAGGTCTCTCCTCCGCGGATGCGTCGCGGCTACTTGGTGAGAGCCTTGAACGGATCGTTGTACGGTCCGAACGGCTTGGGCGTGGACGCGAGCGCCTGCGCGGCGTTGTCCTTGGTGACGAGCTCCACCGGGGCCGCGACGCCGGCGGGCAGCGTCTTGCCGCTCACCGCGGCCTGGCACGCCTCGACGCCCATCATCCCGATGGTGTACGGGTACTGGGCGACGGTGCCGTCCAGCGTGCCCGCCTTGACGGCCTCCAGCGCGTCCTTGATGCCGTCGACGCTGATGACCTTCACCTTGCCGGTCTTGCCCGCGTCGGCGATGGCGCGGGACACGCCGAGCCCCATGTCGTCATTGGCGACGAAGAAGCCCGCCAGGTCCGGGTGCGCCCGCAGCACGTTGGTGGCGGCGGTGAGGGCGGTCTGCCGGTCCCAGTCGGCGGCGACGGTCTGCACCACCTTGAGGTTCGGGCCGATGCCCTGCTGGAAGCCCTCGATCCGGGCGCCGCTGGTCACGTCGCCGGCGATGCCGCCGATGGCCGCGACCGGTCCGCCGGAGGGCAGCAGCTCGGTCATCCGCTGCCCGGCCATCTTGCCGGCCGCCCTGTTGTCCGTGCCGACGTACGTGGCGAGCTTGACGTTCGCGCTCTTGGCCGCCGTCGGGTCGACGGGACTGTCGATGTTGACGATGGGCTTGTTGAGCGCGGACAGCTTGGCGAGGCCCTGGATGAGGTTCGTGCCGGAGATCGGGTTGACGATGTAGCAGGCGAAGTCCTGGCCGGCCAGGCCGTTGAGCTTGTCCGCCTGCCCGGTGGTGTCGGTGATGGCGTTGGCGGCCTGCACGGTGACGGACACCCCGGCGGTGTGGGCCTGGTCGTCGATGCCCTGCTTCATCGTCTGGAAGAACGGGTTGTCGAGGCCCTTGATGACCGCGGCCATGTTCTGAGGCTCGGCTTCGGCGGCGGCCTGCGTGTCGCCGACCACGGTTCGGGTGGCCGGGCCGGAGCCGCACGATCCCAGTACGAGCGCGCCGGCGGCCGCGATCGCACCGACTGCCGCCACGCGACGGCCTCTGGCGTTGGCATACATCGGTTGTCCCTTTCCGCGTTGATGTCCAGACCGTAATCCCCGCTTCTAACGCCTGGCAACCCTTCTTTCGACTTTTTCTGACGAAAGATGCGTGACTTACGAGCAGTCACCGTCATAGCTACAGTGGTGCTATGACGACCACAGGCCCCATCGCACCGAGGATGGGGGTGAGCAGCGGCGAGATCCTCGGCCTGTTCCGCGACGAGCCCGACGGGCTGACCAAGGCCGACGTGGTGCGCCTGACCGGCCTCTCCCGCACCACGGTCAACCAGCGCCTCGACGGGCTGCTCGCCGCCGGCCTGCTGGTGCCGGGCCCGGAGGAGGCGAGGACGCGCGGCCGCCCGGCCGGCCAGTTCGTGGTGAACCGCGAGCGCGGCGTGCTGCTCGTCGCCGACATCGGCGCCACCGCGCTGCGGGCCGCCGTGTGCGACCTCGGCGGCAACGTCCGCATCGAGCGGGAGGCCCGCGCCGACGTCACCTCGGGCCCGCAGAGCATCCTCACGATCGTGGACAAGCTGTTCGCCGAGGTCCTGGACGACGCCGGTCAGACGCCCGACGCGGTGCTCGGCATCGGGCTCGACGTGCCGGGGCCGGTCGACTTCACGTCCGGACGGGTGATCAGCCCACCGATCATGACCGGCTGGGACCGCTTCGACATCCCCGGCTGGTTCGCCGACCAGTACTCCTGCCCCGTACTCGTCGACAAGGACGTCAACGCCATGGCGTACGGCGAGCAGCGCCTGTGCTACCCCGGTGTCCCGCACCTCCTCATGATCAAGATCGGCACCGGCGTGGGCACCGGCCTGATCGCGGGCGGGCAGGTGCACCGGGGCGCCGACGGTGCGGCCGGCGACGTCGGCCACATCCAGGTCACGGTGGACGACCTGAGCGAGCCGCCCGCGTGCCGGTGCGGCAACACCGGCTGCCTGGAGGCGTACGCCGGCGGCTGGGCCCTGGTGCGCGACCTGCGGGAGCAGGGCCGGGAGGTCGCCACCGTGGACGACGCCGTACGCCTGATCCGCGGCGGCGACCCGGTCGCGGTGCGGCTCGCCCGGCGGGCCGCCCGCATCCTCGGGGGCGCCATCGCCGACATGGTCAACCTGTTCAACCCGCGGGTCATCGCGGTCTGCGGCCAGCTCGCCCACACCGACGAGCAGCTCTTCGCCGGCATCCGGGAGATCGTCTACCGGCGGTCGCTGCCGCTCGCCACGCGCAACCTGCAGATCGTCCGCAGCGGCCTCGACCCGCGCGCGGGGGTGCTCGGGCTCGCCCAGCTCCTGGTGGACGGCATCTACTCGCCCGAACGGGTGCAGGAGCTGGTGGACCGCGCCACGACCTGACCGGGGCCCGCGGCGGTGATCGGGGCAGGACAGGCGCTTCTAGGATGTCCGGAGAGACCTCTCAAGGCCGCCAAGCAAGGAGGACACCGTGCCCGCACCTCTGCCGCACGAACACCTGCCGTCGGTCCCCGCGCTCCAGGTGCGCAGCGACGACATCACCGACGGCGAAAGGCTGGGAGACCTCCACGTCTTCAACGACTGGGGCATGACCGGCCAGAACCTGTCGCCCGCGCTGAGCTGGTCCGGCGCGCCGGACGGGACGCGCAGCTACGCCGTCACCTGCTACGACCCGGACGCGCCGACGGGCAGCGGCTTCTGGCACTGGGTGCTGTTCGACATCCCGGCCTCCGTCACGGAGCTGCCCACGGGCGCCGGCACGGGCCCGGAGTTCAAGGGCCTGCCGCAGGGCGCCAGGCACGCCCGCAACGACTACGGCACCAGGGAGTACGGCGGCGCCGCTCCCCCGCCGGGAGACCCGCACCGCTACGTCTACACGGTCCACGCGCTGAGCGTGGACAGCCTGGAGGTGGGCGAGGACGCCAGCCCGGCGGTGGTCGGCTTCAACATCACGGCCAACACGCTCGCCCGCGGCCACATCGTCCCCCATTACGGCGTCTGACCGCTCTTCACGGGCTTCACGGGCTTCACGGGCTTCACGGGCTTCACGGGCTTCACGGCACGACCGGTAAGATCCCCACCCTGTACGGCGAAGCCCGGCAGGCCGCCACCCGCCGACCCTGGCCGAGGGCCTCCAGGAAGACGGCCTCTGACCCGCACGTGGCGAGGCGCCGTGACGGCGCCTCGTGGGCCACCTCCGTGGTGCCCGTCCTTGTTCGACCAACGGCTCAGACGCACCCACGGAGGATTCCGCCCCATGACAGCCACGGCCACACGCTTTCTCTACCTCGCCCGGCACGGAGAGGCTTCGCCGGACGAGAGCGAGCTGACGGTGGCCGGCCGTCGCCAGGCGGTGCTGCTGGGCGAGCGGTTGCGCGACGTGCCGCTCTCGGCCGTCCACCACGGGCCACTGCCCCGGGCGGCGCAGACCGCGGAGCTGGTCGGTGAGCGGCTGGACGGGGTGCCCGTCCGGATGGCGGAGGAGGCGGGTGACTACGTCCCCCACGTGCCGGAGAAGGATGAGCTGCCGCCGGAGGCGGTCGATCGGGTGCTCGGCTTCCTGGCTGAGGTCACCGACGAGGAGCGCGCGCACGGCGCGGCGCTGGCACGGGCGGCGATCCACCGGTTCACTGGCCCGGTCGCGGGGGACGAACCCCGCCACGAGCTGGTCGTGACCCACGCCTTCCTGATCGGCTGGCTCGTGCGGGCCGCGCTCGACGCGCCCCGGTGGCGCTGGTTCGGCCTCAACCACTGCAACGCGGCGCTGACCCTCATCAGGTACACGCCGGGCAGGCCGGCGTCGGTGCTGTTCTTCAACGACACCGCGCACCTGCCGGAGGAGCTCCGCTGGACCGGCTTCCCTCCCGAACTGCGTCCCTGAGCAACGCCCTCTGCCTCCCCGAACCACGCTCCTGAACACGCCCCCCTGCCTCCCCGAACCGCGCTCCTGAGCACGCCCCCTGCCTCGTCCCGCCCGGGTGGAGCCGTTCGCCGCTCCCGCGCGCCGCGGAGGCCGGGCCCGACGTGATGTGCGGTCTTCTTTCCTTCCCGGCAGCCGGTAATGATCGGCGTTTTCCCTACATAGAGGGAGGTGTCCGTACCTACTGCCGGCAAAGGAAGCCTGTCATGGGAACCGCCCGTGCATGACACACGGACGGCCAGATTCGAGGCCGTCTACAAAGCGACATATGGCCAGATCACGGCCTATGCCGCACGCCGCTGCGACTCGCCGCAGGACGCGGCGGACGTGGTGGCCGATACCTTCACCGTCGCCTGGCGGCGCGTGGACGAGCTGCCCGAGGGCGAGCAGGCCACGCTGTGGCTGTTCGGCGTGGCGCGCAAGGTCCTGGCCAACCACCGCCGGGTCGACGGCCGCCGTACCGGCCGCCCGTGGAGCGGCGACGACCGGCCCGGCCACCTCCGCCAGTCGCGCAACCCCCGGCTCGACGCCGAGATGGCCGACCTGTACGGGGGGCGGCCCGACAGCGGGGTCGAGCTGGCCGCGATCGCCCAGGCGTTCCGGAGCCTGCCTGACGACGACCGCGAGCTGCTGTCGCTGGTCGCCTGGGAGGGCCTGGGCCGGGAGGAGATCGCCACGGTGCTCGGCCTGACCCGCAACGCCGTACGCGTCCGGCTCCATCGCGCGCGCAAGCGCTTCGCACGCGCGCTCGCGGAGGCGGACCTCCCCATCACGACGACGAGCCGGCTCCTCCCGGCGGAGAGGCCACGGTGAAGGACATGACCAAGGACACGACGCGGGGCAGGGACCAGATCGACGCCCTGGCGGCGGCGCTGGCCCGGGTCGAGCCAGGTGCGCCCGGCGCCGACCCGTCCGGCGCGGGGGCCCGGACGCTGCTGGCCTCCATCCTCGCGGGCCCGGCCGCGGAGGACCCGCTCGCGGAAGACCCGACCGCAAAGGACCTGAGCGCGGAGGACCTGAGCGCAGAGGGCCTGAGAGCGGAGGACGCGCTCGCGGAGAACCCGGTCGCGGGGCGCTCACCGACGCGCGGGCGCCGGCGCGGGCTCGGACGGCTGGCCGCCGGGCTCGCCGTCGCGGCGGCCCTGGCCGGAGGCATCGTCGTCGGCCCCAGCCTGGTGGAGGACGGCCGCGGTGTGACGGCCTCCTACGCCGTCACCAAGGACGAGCGCGGGATCGTCACCATCCAGGTCCGGGACTTCGGCGACACCGACGGGCTGAGGAGGCGGCTGGAGGAGCTCGGCGTCCCGGCCCTCGTCGACTACGTGCCCGAGGGGAAGCGGTGCCGGGAGCCGCGCGCGGAACACGTGCAGGACATTCCCTCCGGCCTCTACTCCTTGCCCGCGAACATCCCGGGCGAGAAGGGCGGCTGGCAGATGCGCATCGACACCCGGCTGTTCCGGCCCGGCGAGACCTTCGTCTGGACCATCACCCCGCGCCCCGACGGAGGCGGCAGCACCAGCACCATCCTCATGAAGGGCCCGGTGAAGCCCTGCGAGTTCATCCCCGACCGCCTCCCGCTGGAGGAGGTCGACGGCAACGGGCTGCGCCTGGCGACCACCAAGGGCGGCTCGCTCGCCGGTTACCGGGTCGACGAGAAGACCGTCGCCGAGGTGCTTCCGGAACTGCGGAAGCGCGGCCTGAAGGTCACCTTCATGGTCATGTCCGGCCCCGACGGCCTCGGCGAAAGGCACCTTCAGGCCCGGACCAGCCCCCTTGCCACGGTCGGCGACGACTGGGTGGTCTGGGATGCCATGGACATCCGCAAGGGCGAGGTCTGGCTGTGCGTCTCGAAGCAGCGCTACGACCGCAACCCGCTGTACGGCGCCCCCCGCGACGCCGTCATCAAGGACTGAACCCGCTGAACGCGCGAGGGCGGCCCGTCCAGTGCTGGACAGGCCGCCCTTGATGGTGCGTGAGAGTGCTGCGAGAAGGACTTAGAAGTCCATGTCGCCGCCGCCGGGCATACCGGCGGGAGCGGCGGGGTTCTTCTCCGGCTTCTCGGCGATGACGGCCTCGGTGGTGAGGAAGAGCGCCGCGATGGAGGCGGCG